>DATNPC010000888.1:0-4670 GCA_036703375.1 Allocoleopsis sp. | reverse complement strand
GCTCAGGTTCGCACCCCTGAGATCGGCACCACTGAGATCGGTATCACGAAAGTCTCTCTCTCCTGCTGCATAACGCGACCGAATTTCGTCAGCATTCATATCTATACTTCGCGCTGGGAAAACTCAGTTTTAGCAAAATTTATCCAGATTGAGCGTAAACATTTCGCACCAATTCAGTGTGTTGCAAAACATCAAGGCTAGTTGTGACCCTAAGGTTGCTACGTTTGACTTAATATTTCTAGAAATTCCTCAACAACGCGATCGGGTTGTTCTCTGCATCGGGTGGGGTCATAACGCTCTACCCGATGAATACTCTTTGCTTTCAATAACTCCTGCGAAGATACAGTAAAAACACGTTCAGAACACTGTCTCGTGTAAGGCAGTGAAAATGGTTCGTCCTTAACTTCTAAAATTCCCCATCTTCCCCCGTATAAAACTAGGAAATCAAATGCTTTAACCTCTCTTTGTTCGGCACTGTCGAGGCAAGTTCGACCATTTAAGTAAAAAAGAACACCAGCGCGATCGAGCGCTTGTGCAATTCTCAACTCAGTTGCTGAGCGGATGTAGCGATCTCGGTTAACATCAGAAGTTGTTAGATTGCGGGTATTACCCTGGGCACTAGCTGCTAAATCGAGGATTGTCCCTTCTAGATTGGCGTTTTCTAAATCAGCACTAGTCAGGTCAGCTCCAGCTAGGTTAGCATCGCTTAAGTCGGCATAGCGTAAGTTAGCCCCTTTCATCGTTACGTAAGCCAAATTTGCTCGACGTAAAGTGGCTCCTTTTAAGTTGGCTCCATCTAAGTTAGCTTCGATTAGGTTCGCACCCCCTAAGTTGGCTCCTTTGAGGTTAGCTCCACTCAGGTCAACTCCAATCATATTAGTAATGCTCAGGTTAGCTCCACTCAAATTAGCCCCACTCAGTTTGGCTTTAATCAAGGTGGCACCACTCAAGTAGGCACCATGCAGGCTGCTACAACTCAGGTCAGCGCAGCTCATTTCAGCACCACTCAGGTTAGCCCCCATTAAATTGGCATCGCGCAGATTGGCAACACCGAGTTTGGCTCCAATCAAGTTCGCATCGCGCAGGTTAGCATCACGGAGATCTGCATCTGTCAGACTTGCCACAATTAGGTCGGCACCACTCAAGTCAGCACCGATCAAGTCAGCATCCCGTAAGTCAGCATCGCTTAAGTCGGCGTCGCTCAAGTCGGCACCAGTCAAGTTGGCTTGGCGTAAGTCACCACCTCTCAGATCGGCACCGCGCAAGTTAACACCACGCAGATCTTTGTCTCCTGCTGCATAACGTTTCAGCAGTTCGTCAGCGTCCATAGATGTATTTTGTGCTGTGAGAACTCAGTTCTAACAAAATTTTTCCCAAGCTAATCCATCACTATAGATCCATAAAAGTTTTTGGGGGAACTTTCAGGAATCGAGTGAGACTACCCTGTAGTAAAGGAGTAACGTAGCTTTGCTAGAGCTTGTCAAGCCAAAAGTAATACCATTCTGCTTTTTGAAGGCTGCCTATTGCAGAAGATTGGGAGTCTTCAGCAGTAGAAGAGTGCATAGCGCATCAAGAAGAGAATGGCATCAGTTTTTGACCGAAGTCTCTAGGATTTCCTCCCTATTTCTTTAGTACCGGCGGTTCTTCCCTTTCTAGAACTGCCGGTTTTTTTTGCTTGGGGACGA
Source organism: Allocoleopsis sp. (assembly GCA_036703375.1). Lineage (GTDB taxonomy): Bacteria > Cyanobacteriota > Cyanobacteriia > Cyanobacteriales > Coleofasciculaceae > DATNPC01. The sequence goes on along the minus strand of DATNPC010000888.1, from coordinate 2,985 downwards.
AATCCTCAAACAAAGACTCGATGTTGTAGGGAGGGCATTTGGCGACGAACTTGTTCGAGCCGAAGGGGATTGATTTCCGCGATCGCTACTCCTGGTTTTTCTTCGGCATCTGCTAAGATGATGCCCCACGGATCGACAATCATCGCGTGACCGTGGGTTTGCCGCATGGCGTAGTGATGGCCTGTTTGTGCGGGTGCAATGACATAGCAAGTGTTTTCAATTGCTCTAGCTTGTAGAAGAACTTGCCAATGATCTTTCCCGGTATACGCGGTAAATGCCGCTGGAACAAACAAGATGTCAGCACCCTTGTAAGCTAAATGTCGATAGAGTTCGGGAAAGCGCACATCATAGCATACAGAAAGCCCTAAGTTACCGAGCCGATCGGTCGGGTAGACGGGTGGTAACTGAGTTCCAGCCATCACCGTGCTGGACTCTCGATAGGTGTTACCGTCGGGTACGTTGACATCAAATAGATGCACTTTTTGGTAACGGGCGAGTTCTGTACCGCTTGGATCGACGAGTAAAGCGGTGTTGTAAACTCGTTCGCTGTTCACGGGTACGGGGAAGCCACCCCCCAAGATGGTAACCTGAAAGCGCTGCGCCATTGTTTTGAGAAATTTCTCGCTATGCAGAGCAATCGCCGAGGCTTGAGCAATTTTGTCTTCTTCTGTACCCAAGAAGGAGAAGTTTTCGGGTAAGCCTATGAGTTCTGCGCCCTGACGCACGGCAAGTTCTATAAGCTCTTCCGCCTCAACCAGATTTTTTTCTAGGTCGGGCAAACTGGTCATTTGGATTGCTGCGGCAAGATAGGACTTCATTATGTACTGTGGAGCTGAGATTTCTATAAGTTTTGGAAACTATACCAGGCAAAGCAGTCAAAGGCTACACTTACACCAATCTTCCAGAGCGGGCGGGCGATCGCATTCGCTTTTTCCCGCACTTGTTACCGAACTTCCAGCAGTACAGCCAACTTCTTGTCTCGGTACCTCTGATTGGGTTGACGTTCAAGAGCAGTCCTCAAAACTGTAGCGCTTTTTTACTCCGCTATCCGGTCGAGGATCGATCTAGACGTGTTGTCTCGTGCCACTGGATCACCGCAGATACGCTGGTGCATTGCTTCTCGCTTTCCGGAAAATTGCGATCTTTCCCCAATTATGCAGTTTCGACAAAATAAATTGTATGATACCTCAGGGGGATAATTTCTTGTGAGGCTTCATATAATCTTTAATATCAGCCTAGTATGAGATTAGAATCGTATCAGGTCAAGACTCTGAAGATGCGAAGAAATGTAAATAATACAAGAAACCTTTCTCCTCATCAGGAAGGATGGAACAAAACTTAAGTAGATACGTCATTAGTAAAAATCTGGCTTTGACATCAGTGCTTTCTAGTAGAAGACGCAATGTGTTAACGCCATCTCCTGCTAGTCAATCTCTTAGGAGCGATAGCGAGCGCGATCGCTGTTGGCAAAACGCTGGCAGGCACAGAATAAAAAGCTAATGCCAGCGCTGAGGTCCGAGGCTTCACACAATCGCAAAAGCAAGCTTAAGTCAATCAAGCAGCCAAGAGTCTGCAACAAAACGGTCTGTTTCAGGGTGAAATAGCAAGTCTTGTATTGCCTATGTCTAGCAACTAATAGAGGAAGCGTGCGATGAATCTCATTCGTGAAATTGTCCAGCAAGCGATAGCCACAGGGTACCTGACAGTAGAGGCAGAAGACCAACTGCGCCAACTTTTATCCAACAAGTACGACTGGGAAGACTTTAAGGCGTTTATTCGATTGCAACAAGAAGCAATGGAAGGTCGAGTTAAGCAAGAGTCTCGTGAGTTACTACACTCTAGGCAGGGGGCTTGCCACACGTTTCAGGAAGAGGTTGCGATCGCATCTTAAACGCTTTGACACTCGCTCAACCCGCAACCTCACGGCTAATGCACCGAGTCCACTCAATCCCAACTGAACCAATCGCTGCTTTTTTAGGTATTTCGTTGATGCTGACTCCAAGACAAAAATTGCTTAATCGAGCTGAAACGCTCCTGGCAAAAGTTCAGCAATTGACGCTCGTTTCAGATTATCGCCCTCTTGCAGCACAATGACGACATTCTCACCAAACTCATAGATTACCTGTCTGCAAGCGCCACAAGGCGGACAGTAAGTTTCCCGTTCGTTGACTACCGCAACGGCTCGAATTCTCATCTGGGTACCGCCCTCTTGAGTGACAGCAGAGGCAATTGCTGTTCTCTCTGCACAGATAGTCAGACCATAGGAGCTGTTCTCGACATTGCATCCAGTATACAAATTGCCGCGATCGGTCAAAATTGCCGCACCAACCCGAAATCCTGAGTAAGGAGCATAAGCGTTCTGTACAACACGGCGTGCCGCCTCTAAAAGTCTTGATTCCTCTTCAACAGAAAGATCGGGAGTCGCCATAAAAGTCCTGCTCATTCCAGATGGACGTTGTGCATACACTAAGTGTAGGGGCTGACCAGTCGAGCTAAAGTCGCCAATTTGTTTAAATCGACCTTTGGAATGTGCGAAACTGGACAGCATTTAGATTACGGTTGAGGAAATTTCCTCTACACTCAAGCTGTGGATATCTCTGTCTTTGTTAAAACCTTTGTGGCGGTGTTTGTCTTGGTAGATGCTGTGGGTAATCTACCAATATTGTTGGTTCTGACCAAGGGCATGGAACCCGAGCAGAGACACAATATCGTGGATCGAGCGAGTATTGTAGCAACCGCAGTACTACTGGGATTTGCTTTTTCTGGTCAGTGGATTTTGAAGTACTTGGAAATTAGCATGGGCTCTTTGCGGGTTGCTGGGGGACTGCTCCTACTCATCATTGCATTACGCATGTTAGAGGGAGAATTAGATACGCCAGTGATCGAGCAGGGGCGCGATGTCGCGATTACTCCATTGGCGTTGCCACTGTTGGCAGGGCCGGGAACGTTGACGACAGTGATGCTATTGATGTCTGAGTCTCCGGA
>DATNPC010000887.1:0-2366 GCA_036703375.1 Allocoleopsis sp. | reverse complement strand
GTCTCCCCGTCTCCCAGTCCCCACCTCCCCCTGTCTCAGATTAATTTTTAAAGTATGTCCTCACAAGTGAGGGAAGTCTCGAAGCCGATATGTCTACATACCAGTGTCCGAAAGGTCACGAATCAACCGAATCAGATTATTGTTCGGAATGTGGTGCAAAAATCAAGGGTAGTCCCGAACTGGCGCTAGCGCAGCGGAACGATGTTCAGCACTTGGCAAGCAATCCAGTCGCGTCAGCCGTTTTTCCAGCTTCCCAAGGGACAGTGAATTGCCCGGATTGTTCTGCTCCTCACGACCCCGACAGCGGAAACTTCTGTGAAATTTGCGGTTACAACTTTATCAGTAGAGCGCATGGTGAGGTGCCACCCGTTGCGGTTGAGAAAGCTACGGCAAATTCGATCGCATCTACCCCTGACCTAGACTCTACCAATTCAGGCAGTACTCGGAGTAGTGGCAACGCGACAGCTGACGTACCCGACTCTCCTGCCATGAAACCGAGTGAAGACGTTGCGATCGCATTTGAAGTAATTGCTACCATTGACCCATCCCTGCGCGAAGCGGGAAGTCCTGCACCACCAACCAATCAAAAAGCGATCGCATTTACGCTAGATAAACCGAGCAACTTGATTGGTCGCCGCAGCGAACTCCGAGGAGTCCACCCAGACGTGGCACTAGATTTCGACGACGCCGTCTCGCACCGCCATGCATTACTGAACCGTCAACCAGACGGCACGTTAATGGTGCGTGATATCGGCTCGACCAATGGAACTAGACTCAACGGGGTCGAACTGACCGCAATGGTTGACACACCGATTCAAGAGGGTGATGAATTGACCCTAGGTCATTGGACTCGGCTGATTATCAAAGTTCTCCGGTCGGGAGAGTAGGCGTTCGGGGAAAGAGCTTTTTATTGCAACGTTCGCGTGCGATTGCACAAAGTGTTTAGTATGACCAAGACAATAGCAATTTCAGGCAAGGCGATTACCAAGCTGACAACCCCCCAACTCCTCAAGGGAGGCATGTACCTGACTTGGGGAGCAAGTTTACTACTTCTAGTGGCAACCCTTTTCGGAGTCCAAGCCCAGCGCCACGCCATTAAGACAGTCGGCAAAGACTCGGCACCGAGCATCATCACCGCTCAGCGCATTAAAGATGGTTTAGCAGGGATGGATGCCAACGCGGTTAACGAACTGCTCGTCAAGTCTGGACAGAACCCAGAAGCGATTAAGGGTTACGAGGAACGACGCCAGAAACTTGCCGAACGGCTAGTGGCTGCGGCTGAAAACATTACCTATGGTGATGCGGAACGCAAACCAATCCAGACTCTGCAATTAGCAGTAGGCGACTACATGATGCAGATCCAACGGGCGAAGGACTTCAACGAACGCGGGGATGCGAATGGAGTATTGATGTCTTACCGAGAGGCAGCTCGGATTATGGATAAGACGCTCCTGCCAGCCGCTGACGCATTGGACAAGGCGAACTCTGAGGAGTTGGAACAAACCTACCTCGCCGAGCGATTTGCCTCTGGGCGTTCTTTATTTATCATCATCCTATTTGGTTTACTGCTGATTGGCGTACTAGTCGCCCTTCAGGTATTCCTGAGTCACCGCATGCGTCGCCTGCTCAATCCCATGCTGCTAGCGGCTACGGCAATTGCGATCGTTTTTGTTGGTTACACGACACGAGCCTTTCTCTTGGCCTCCCATCAGCTCAAGGTTGCTAAAGAGGATGCATTCGTCTCCGTTCATGCGCTGCGACAATCCCGCGCCCTCGCTTACAGTGCTAATGCCGACGAAAGTCGCTACTTACTCGATGCCGCACTAGCTTCTACTCACCAGCAAGCCTTCTTCACTAAGGCAGCTGAAATTGCCAAGGTACCTAGCGGTCAGACTTTTGAGGCTGTAGCCACTGCCGCTGCACAAGGTCAGAAGGTAGAGGGTTTCACCGGCTTTCTGGGAGAGGAACTGAACAATATTACCTTTCCGGGCGAACGAGAAGCAGCAGTCGCAACCTTATCGACTTTCGGCACATATCTTAATATCGACCAACAAATCCGCCAACTCCAACAAAGTGGCAAGCACGCTCAAGCGATCGCGTTGTGTACGGGTTACAATCCAGGGCAATCCAACTGGGCGTTCAATCGCTTCCTAGACGCACATCAAAAAACCTTTGATATCAACATGGCAGCTTTTGAGGATGCGATCGCGCAAGGGTTCAAAGACGTAGACGGTTTTGAGGTCGTGACTCCAATTGTGACAGTTGCGATCGCTGGATTAACGTTATTTGGACTGCTGCCACGCATCAAGGAGTACTCGGAATAGAGCGAAATTTCTCATCTACTTTACAGTGAAACACAGACCCCT
>DATNPC010000886.1:0-2464 GCA_036703375.1 Allocoleopsis sp. | reverse complement strand
AGCGGCTTGCAGTTACCTTTACAACGCGCTCTAGGGCATGATATCGAGGCCCTGACAAAAGACCTGGATCTATTCGATTGAAAACCGCTATATTTACCTGACAGTTTCATCAAGAAGTTGAGTACTGCTTGATTGTTGTTGGCAACATAAGACGCGATTGTCAAAGGTACCATCCTTTGAGCGATCGCGTTTTGCTGTTAGCTTAACTGAGAGAATTTAATCTTCTGCTGGGTGAGTTGAATCTTGAAGTTGTTCGTTGGGAACATCAAAGATAACTTCAAATTTAGCAGTAGGTATAAAACGACTGAGAAAACGTCGATGATCGTCGGCGTCTTGACGATGATGAAATCTCGCGACTGTATATCGTCTGGCATCGGGGAGGAGTCGGATGATTGCCCAAGGGCGGGAGTAGTCTTCTATTGGCAAACTGCCTTCTTGCGGAGTGTTTACGAGTTCTCCCCTAAGGCTGCTTAAAGTGCGATCGATCAGCTGCCACAGTTGTTGCCATTCTGGGCTGGCATCGCTGGGAATTAAAGCCCAATCGCTGACAGGCGATGGTAGCCAAGTCAGTACGTAATCGTCTTGGCCTTCTTTGCAAAGTTTCCAGGATAAGCGTCGAGTTTGTTTGCGGCATTGGTATCCCTGTTGGCGTAGAGTTGCACAGATGTTGTCGCCTTGAGATAGAAGGCGCAGCCAGTCGGAGTGTTTCATTGTCAAAAGCTGGGTAATGTCTTCACGAAAGGCGATCGCTGCGCTCTAAATTAGCGATCGCCTGCAAGGAACTTTGTTTAGTGTTTGGCTGCCAATTTATTTTTTGTTTGGCAGTTATTTTATTTTATGTTATGCAATAATCTTGTCAAGAGGCAATTTCTGCTTATGCGATAATTCAAAGGAATGCTTAATGATAAATACAGCAGGGAATGACGAAGAAGCGCGGCAGACCGAAATCAGACAAGAAGACGATCAGTGTGGGGATACGGATCGAACCAGAGGATTGGGAGAACCTAAATCAGGTAGCAGCCCGTTTAGGAATGACCCGCACGGAACTGATAACTCAAATCTCCCGAGTCAAAAATCCAGAAGATTTACAAGCGTTTCAAGAGGCGAAATATCTGGGGGAATGCTTAGCCAATTAATCTTGGAAACCCAAGAGGAATTGGCTTATCTAGAACGAAAGTTACCTCGTGTAAGGGCGCGGCTTAGTAGTTTTCAGAAGCTGTATCAGGATTTGCAGCGAAAAACTGAGGAAGACGAAGCCAGCGACGAAGAAGAATAAAGCGCGATCGCTATTGAGTTACCGTCAATCCTTACAATTGGTTAGTCATAATGGACTTATCAGTTACGAGAGCAAGCTATAGCTACCCCCGTAAAGATAACGAGAGCCTATGAAGAAGTAATCGCCTTCATTGCATCAGGAGCGAGTCCTAGTGAGATAGTTGCATTTCAACCTTCGGATGTGGTGAAAGAGCGGGTAGCCGACTTGATTTACCGTGAAAAAACAGAGGGACTTGCCTTGGAGGAAAAGTCAGAACTCGACCACTATATGCTGCTAGAACATTTGATGAGGTTAGCCAAAGCGCACGCTCGTCAGTATTTAAACCCTGCATAGAGTACGAGTCTGATTGCTGATAATTAGAGTATCTCTCAACTAGAGAAATGATCGTCTAGAACTGAATCGGTGTATTCAAGTCTCCCTGTAACTGAAGTTTACCTTCAATTAAATACTCCCATATTTCACCAGAGGGTACTCGCTTATGAGTATTCGGTGGAGGTTGCATAATCGGGACTTCTATCTCAATGTTTCCTCCGCCAGACCAATAATGCGTCCAAATACTCTCTATTTCTTCACCTGACCACATTGCAATAGGATAAGCACAGCGCATTAAAGAAATGATCTCCATATTAACTCTCGCAACTTTAGTCAATGGATCTTGGAGAAGTTTAAACTTTCTAACTGAGTCGAGATCCCATCTATAAAGCTGATGTGCCTTTCTGCAATCTTCTTCAGTAGCAAAGGCATAAACAGCCGACAAACGAGATGGAAGTTTCGGAAAGGAGCATAATCGCCTCATTTCCGCATCATATTCAACTTGGTAATTGGCAATTGTAGACTTGGAGTAAAAAGATAAAAAAACAGTAGAGCGTTGCTCGTTAATTACGAATGGCAAGTAGTTAATTTCACCCTTCAAATACTTTTCAAGTAAACTAGTATCTTGCAGTACAGATGTATAGCCTGCCGATAATATTTGACCTGTTGTTTGAAGATTATGTCTTGTAAATTGATTCTTTAGGTTAACAAAAACCAAGTACTCGGCATTTGACATATTCTGCTGAAAAATAATTTTCTAACCTCTTGTTCTCTCAAGGACATCGAAAATGAGGTTAAGCACTTCATCAACACGGTTCGTAATACCGAATGCGTAAGCTGGTACACCTCTTGAAGGCTCAAAATTAGCAACTGTAA
>DATNPC010000885.1:0-23089 GCA_036703375.1 Allocoleopsis sp. | reverse complement strand
TGCCGAACATCTGAGGCATCGCGCCAGCTTCTTTAATCCCTGCCTCGGCACGTTTTGCCAAGTCATTAATCCCCATATTGCAAGGAGTAATCGTGCTGTACCCGTTGGCAAGACCTACAATTGGCTTAGTGAAATCTTGGTCTTGGAAACCAACAGCCCGTAGCATAGCTCGGTTTGGCGATCGTTGAACGCCCTGGGTAACGACTTTGCTTCTAAAGTTGTCCGGCATGGATGCTTCTTCCCTTCGCTATCAGCTAGTACAAAGAATGGATTAGAGGTTTTAAATTGCTGCCTTTGCAGGTTCCAGGGTAATAGGTTGCAGCTTAGTGTTTTAGAACTTACGCAAATTACTTAGTTTTGCCCCCAACCGCCCAGCTTTGGAGAAAGTAGGATTGGTTCTCCCCCATAGTGGGGGCTAGAGGGCGACGGCTTAAGTCTTGAGTCTCTAATTCTCTTACTTTCTTGCCAACTTTCCAACCATTGAGCAGATGTGTAATAACACATCTATACAATCTTTGGCTGACAGCTCTGTTTTAACGGATTTGACAGTATAGGAGGTTGGATTGGGCATGGTCATAATGGAAATAGGCGAGGTCAAGAGTTGATGGATGCCGATGAACTGCTGAGGCAATATGCAGCAGGAGAACGAGACTTTCGCAATGCGGAGTTACAGGGAGTGTCTCTCGTTGGAGTTGACTTGAGCACAGCTAACCTACGAGGCGCTAATCTCACAGGGGCTAATCTGACGAGTGCTTGCTTGGAGTTCGTCAACTTTCGCGAAGCCAATCTCGCACAGGCTAGCTTACGAGGAACAAACCTGTGCGAGGCTAACCTCATTGCCAGCAATCTCATGCAGGCCAATCTGAGTGAAGCTAACTTGTATAATGCCAGTCTGCGAGCATCCAATCTAATTGAAGCCAATCTGACGGGAACCAACCTCACAGAAGCCATTCTCAATGAAGCTAATTTGCGGGAGGCGAATTTGAGTCGAGCCAAACTCATTGAAACCTCCCTGAGTCGCGCCAATCTGTCTAATGCTGTGTTAGCAGGAGCTGTTTTAGAAGGGGCAAACTTGACGAATGCCATTCTAATTGGGACTAACTTAAAAGGCGCAAATCTGTCCAAAGCTTTGCTAACTGGAGCCAACTTGACTGGAGCCAACCTCAGTCAGGGAGATTTAAGCCGGGTTAAAGCAAACGGTACGAACCTGGCAAACGCGATTCTGATTGGGGCTAACCTGAGAGGAGCAAGCTTATGTTGGACAACGCTGCGGGGAGCTAATCTCACAGGCGCAAATTTGTACCGGGCGAAACTCAGTTGGTCTAATCTTACCGGGGCAATTTTGGCAAGTGCGGTGTTGCTCGACGCCAACCTCAATCAGATAACGTTGCGCGATACTAACCTCACGGGAGCAATCATGCCGGATGGTGCAAACTACCATCAATAGCTCAAGACTGACTTGCGATTGCGTTACGCTACGCTAACACACCCTACTGGACTGACACATAGAAGCTGAGCCAGGAATATGTCTTGAGGCTAAGGAATCTAGTCCTAGACAAAAGGTACTCTCTTCATAGCGGCACCTCGATCGCGATCGCATTCCATGAGGTGCGAAGTACAGATTTTTCCTATTTCCCTGGCACTACCAGCTCGGGTTGCAGTTTCCTTGCGGAGGTTTTGATGGATGCTTGTAACGAGACACTTGCTGCAGCGGCAACGTCTACTCCCCTACTTGCGCGATCGCTACACTTAGATGGAGCTACATTTCGAGAATTGCTCCAGCAGCAGGGGCCATCGTTAGGATTATGGCGTGCCGCAGAAATCGCGGCGTTGCGCGAACAAACCTATGAACCTCCTATCCTCGATCTCGGTTGCGGTGATGGTTTGGTCAGTTCGATGGTATTGCCGAACGTAGACATTGGCATTGACCCAGATCCACAACCTTTAATACAAGCGCAAGGACGAGGCATTTATCACCAGCTTTTCGCGTTGCCCGTCGAGCAGTCGCAACTGCCCGATGAGAGCATCAGTACTGTGGTGAGTAATTCCGTGTTGGAACACATCCCTCAACTAGATACTGTCCTAGAAGCAGTCGCTCGCCTGCTGAAACCGGGTGGACAGCTCATCTTTACTGCACCAACAGAAGCCTTCAGCCAATGGCTAGCTCTCCCGATCGCATCCTACGCGACGTGGCGCAACCATCAACTCTACCATCTCAATCTCTGGTCTCTAGAACAATGGGCGCAGCACTTGCAACGAGTCGGACTAGAGATCGAACAAGTACGCCCCTACCTGCGGCGAGAATTGGTCAGTATTTGGGATGGGCTAGAACTGCTACAACAAATTCGCATGGCCAAGCGACGGGTGTTTGGGGTTGTCTGGCGGCGCATTCCTCCTTTTGCGATCGATCGCATGGCACAAGAGATGTCCAGCTTAGATTTATCAGCTTCTGCCCCTGGTGGAGGTCGTTTAATTGTGGCACGCAAGCGTTGAGAAGAATTACCTGAAACCTTTTTTCGTTGGAATTTTTCAACCAAAATCAGAATATGGCGATCGCAGATATTCTTTTACCAACTTGTAACCGTCCAGAGTCACTCATCCTCACCCTATCCGGTGTTGCGGCTCAAACTGTAACGGATATTCATGTGATTGTCGCCGACCAAAGTGCTGAACCCGTCGGTGATTTACCTGTGGTACAAACCCTGCGACGATTGATTGAAGCCAGAGGTGGCTCGGTAGAATGGCACTATCGAGTACCATCTAAGGGAATTACCGAACAACGCGATTTTCTCCTTAGAAGCGCGACTGCCGATCGCGTGCTGTACCTCGATGACGATGTATTCATGGAACCGTGGGTACTCGAACAACTCCTGACGACGCTGCAAACAGAAAACTGCGGTTTTGTTGGTGCCTTCCCCACCGGATTATCCTACCGCCACGATGTGCGACCTGAACAACAAGCGATCGAATTTTGGGATGGCCCCGTGCGTCCAGAAGTCGTCAATCCCGGTTCGCCAGAATGGGAACGATGGCAACTACACCGTGCCGCAAATCTCTATCATGTGAGTCAGTCGCTGCCACCGGGAGAAATTCGACGGTATAAGGTGGCTTGGATTGCATCGTGTATTCTCTATGACCGAGCGAAGCTGTTAGAGGTTGGCGGATTTTCGTTTTGGTCGCGCTTACCTCGGTATCATTCAGGGGAAGAGGTTCTCGTGCAAAACCTGTTGATGCGACGATGGGGTGGATGTGCGATCGCACCTTCAGGAACGTATCATGCAGAAGTGCGATCGACTGTTTTAAATCCATCCGGAACAGTTGATGGACACGCGCTGGATTTGCTGCCTGAAATGATTGAGCGATATGCACCTGTAACGGTAGGGGCTTGTCCAAACCTTGGCAATCGGAACACTCACTTGGCAAATTAGTGTAGGTATGGGATTTGCTGCCCACCCGACTGCCACAACATTAACGCCATGCTGGGAATCACACTAAGTGGTCGCTACAAAATCGTCAAACACCTTGGAGGTGGAGGCTTTGGTCAAACTTACCTTGCCGAGGACTTACAGTTACCTGGCAATCCCCTGTGTGTTGTCAAGCAGCTTCAACCCAGATCTACCGATCCACTGACGTTAGAGATAGCAAAACGTTTATTTGATCGAGAAGCCCAAGTTTTGTACAAGTTGGGGAACCATGACCAGATTCCCAGACTGTTGGCTCACTTTGAGCAGGAGCAAGAGTTTTATCTCGTTCAGGAGTTCATTGAAGGTCACGATCTCAAGCAAGAACTACCACGGGGTAAGCGGTTAAGTGAAACCCAGGTTCTTGTCCTATGCCAAGAACTGTTAAACATTTTAGAGTTTGTCCATCAGCAAGATGTCATCCACCGCGATATCAAACCTGCCAATATCATCAGGCGCAAGCATGATGGCAAACTGGTTTTGATTGATTTTGGTGCAGTTAAAGAAGTCACGACTCAAACCGTTAACCCTGAAGGACAGACCAGTTTAACGGTGGCAATTGGTTCACCGGGTTACATGCCGAACGAGCAACTTAGGGGCAAACCTCAATTTTGTAGCGATATCTATGCGGTTGGGATGTTAGGTATCCAAGCGCTTACAGGAATATCTCCTAGCCAGTTACCAGAAGACCCGAAGACAAGTGAAATCATTTGGCGCGATCGCTGGCACCACGATACACCATCTCAACAGGTACGAGGGAACTCTGAGCTAGCAGACGTGTTAGATCAAATGGTACGCTACGACTACCGCCAGCGCTATCAGACAGCAACAGAGGCATTGCAAGCATTTGAGCGACTAACCAATGCTTACTCGTCTTCAACAACTGCTTCTGCCTCTGAATTTCCCGTCTCTGGAGCGGCTGACCCCTTTGCATCTACCGTCAGTTACCCTCGACCCTCTCAAGTGTCCGGTTCCCAGCAGGATGAAACGCTTGAAGCGGTAGAACCGACGCAAGCGCCGCTCTCTCTACAACCATCACAGGATTTGTCAGAAAGTCAAGTTAGTAACAAGACGAGGAAACCTGTAGTGGCTAAGTCCTGGAAAAAATCTTCCAGGTTGCTGGCGATTGGGGCGGGCATTGCCACCGCTATAGCTCTGACTGTTGGAATTTACCACGTTCAAACATCTAACCCCTGGAATAACTCAGAAAAAATTTCCTTGACCAACACCCTCACTGGTCATTCAAAGATGGTTCGTGCCATTGCCATCAGTCCAGACGGGCAGTTGATAGCTAGCGGCAGTGAAGACAACACGATCAAAGTATGGAATCTTCGCACAGGAAAACTGCTGCGTACCCTCACCGGGCATTCAGGCGGGATTCGTTCCGTTGCCATCAGCCCGGACGGAAAGTTATTAGCCAGTGGCGGTGATGACAAGACGATTAAACTGTGGAATCTTGAAACGGGAAAACTGCTGCGTACCCTCACTGGACATTCCGACATAGTTGAGTCTGTGACTATCAGTCCGGATGGAAAGTTGTTAGCCAGTGGTAGTAATGACAAGACCGTCAAGTTGTGGAATCTTCAGACTGGGCAGGAAATCCGCACGCTTACTGGTTTTTCATATTTTGTCGTATCGGTCGCTATCAGCCCTGATGGGCAGACCCTAGTCAGCGGTGCCGACAAAATCTACCTGTGGCATCTGCCCACTGGTAGTCTGATTAGCACTATCCCGAACTCTTCAGGCAACACTGTTGTTGCGTCGCTTGCCATAACGCCGGATGGTAAAACTCTTGTGAGTGGCAGCAATTGGGGTCAGGTTAGTCTGTGGAATCTGCAAAATCTTCTGAACGGTTGTCAAGGAGCACAGCCGTGCAGTCCCACACATGTCGTCTCTGCATATACTGGCTGGGTTGACGCCCTCGCTATTAGCCCCGATGGAAAAACGTTAGCGACTGGTAGCGATCGCGAATCTAAGATCGATTTGTGGAATGCATCGACAGGACAACCGAGAACCACCATCTCCAACCATGTAACCTCGGTTGAGTCACTGGCTTTCAGTCCTGATGGTAAAACTCTGGTTACTAACGGTGAGGATGGAAAAATTGAGATTTGGCGCTCGCGTTAGGGTGGAAATGCGATCGCATTCAAGCACCGAGTCTACCGACAACCATTAAATGAACGCTCCCTTCTTACCAGGACTACTCTCCCGTCTGCCAGAGTTACCGAGAAAGGTAGCCATAATGCGAGCCTCGCGGATTGGTGACTTTATCTGTGCAACCCCAGCATTGCGATCGCTTAGAGTGGCATTACCGCAAGCAGAAATTACCTTGATTGGGATGCCCTTTGTGGAAGAATTAGTCATGCGCTCGCCTCATATCGATCGCTTCATTCCCTTTCCTGGATTTCCAGGCATGGCAGAACAGTTCTTTGACCCCAGGCAAACCGTTCAATTCTTCCAGCAGATGCAAGCCGAGCAGTTTGACTTGGCAATCCAGATGCATGGTTCTGGCGTCTACTCCAACCCATTTACCCTGATGTTAGGGGCACGAGTAACGGTCGGATTTGTGCGGGAAGGGGACCCCGCAGGTCGGTTGGATGCCGCACTGCCCATACCACTCAACAGGCATGAAGTGCGGCGCGTGTTGGCACTCACAACATTTTTAGGAGCCTCTTCACAGGGAGAAGAGACAGAGTTTCCGCTTTTGGCAGAGGATACGAAAGCGGCAGACGCCTTACTAGCAGGGGCTGAACGACCCTTAATTGGACTGCATCCGGCAGCACGGGAGGCGACGAAACGGTGGGCACCGGAACGCTTCATTGCCGTGGGAACTGAACTACAACAACGATATGGTGGAACCGTTGTTGTACTTGGTGGGGTGGAGGAGCAATGCTTGGGAGACACCATCGCCCGAACCATCGGTCAATCGTGCTTAAACCTAGCGGGAAAAACATCATTAGCCGTACTAGGTGGCGTCATCTCACAGCTTTCTGTCTTCGTAACGAACGACTCAGGCCCGGCACACGTCGCCTACGCCTTGGAAACACCAACGGTAACTGTGTTTGGCGGGACAGATCCAGCCGTGTGGGGGCCACTGAAAATCAAGCAACACCGAGTAGTGGCACGCGCAGTACCCTGTCGCCCCTGCGACTATGGAGAGTGTCCGGTGGGATATACGTGCTTGGAGAATGTAACGGCACAGCAGGTTGTGGAGACGGTTGTAGAACTCCTGCGATCGCGAGAAGCTTCTTAAGTGGTTCAATACGAAGTACGCGATCGCGCATCTGAGGAAAAAGGTAAAAGGGTAAAGGATGCACTACTTTTGTAGGATAGCTCTTACTTGTGGCACTGTCTTAACTACCTGGTCGGGATTATCTGGGAAACTACTGCGAATCAGCACCACTCCTTTAGGTGACGCTGATACATCGATTTCATTTGGGCAGCCTTTTGGCTTAGTGGTCAAGTAGGCCATATAATTGTTCTCCTCATCTTTCTGGATAGTTTGATCAAAAAGATAGGAACTAAGCGGCATCGTGTACTTGTCGTAGGCTACGATGCTCCAGTAAACACCTTTTGGCACAACTCCTCTAATCTCAACATCCGTCTTTCGGCAATCGTAATTCACAGTAAAGTAAATATTAGAAGGATTAAAGCCGATGCCCTGATTGGCAATTCGGGCTTCTGTATTGGGTTGGCTTTTATTCACCCTTCGTCTAGCTATTTGAAAGGCGGCTAATTCGATACTGCCGTAGTATAGAACGAATAATAAAAGTGCAACAATAACTAGATTTATTAGAAGAAACAGGATAGTTTTATTCCACATTTTTGTATTCTTTCGGAGGCACCATTAACGTATCGCCCCAGTACACAGATGGTAGAGTTATTGTTGTTTTCTTAGCAGGGGTATAATTCCGCATTGATATGAATCCACCAGAGGTACTACCAATGTTGAGCCAATTCTTGTCAACTTTTTCCGGAGATAAAGTCACAATGTATGAACCGTCTGGCTCCAGTTGGATTTTAAATGAATCAATGGATGGCAAGGCAGCTGTGTGCCTCTTGGAGAGACATGGATAGAAGACAAAGCTCCAGTAACGTGTGTTGTTTGGTGTACCCTTAAGTATTACGGGTCGATCGGGTTGAATTGAAACCCAAGTTACAGCAGTAAAATTTTGTTCTTTAGGTAAGGGGAAATAGCCATATTTCATCATGAATAGTCGAGGTATACTATCCTGATAGCCGGGGGTAAAGTTTAACCATTTTAGCTGTTTAGTACCCTTATCAAGCAACAAAAAATCCTTGAAATATATCACATAAATTGCAATAGAAAGAAAGAGATCGAAAAGAATAAAACTGCCCCATTTAAGAATCATTTTGGAGATTTTTAGGTTTCAATGCTTCAATTTATTTTGCTGTAAATTATGCGATCGCTAACCTCTACTTTCAGGACTAATCCAAAATCGTAAATCCTTGCATCCAAAATCGATTAACACTTTATTACTGGACTTCATTGGTCAACTCACGTTTACCTACCAAGAGAGCAAGACAGCCACCAATGAGCAAAAACAGTGCCAAGAGCAGTAGTCCACCCGTAAAACTGTGGGTTATGTTTTTTACTATTCCGATCAGATAAGGCCCCAAAAAGCCTCCTAGACTTCCGATCGCTGCGATTGAGGCAATCCCCCCAGCAGCAGCAGTTCTCCCCAGGAGAGTTGTAGACAGGCTCCAAAAGGGACCATATGTTGCCCCAATGCCCAAGCCACAAACACATAAGCCCAGAAATGCTAAGACAGGGACGCTTTTAAACGTAGCCAGTACAAAGCCAAAAGCCGCGATGAAAATCGGGACAGCAATATGCCAGCGTCGTTCTCCTGTTCGATCGGAATGAGTGCCATTCCAAACCATGCCGATCGCAGCTGTTAGAGAAGGTATTGCTGAGAGTAAGCCCACCTGTAGATTATTCGCCCCAGATAAACTCTTGATAATCTGGGGTATCCAAAGACTACTACCGTTCACTCCCAAAGCTAGCGTTAAGTAAATCAAACTGAGCAACCAGACATCGCCCTTTCTAAATATCTCTAGCAGTGTATAGTGGCTTTTATGCCCATGAACCCCTTGATCTAGACGCAGTCGTTGATTGAGCCAGGTTTGTTCTTCCGGTTTTAACCAGCGAGCACGAGCAGGGGAATTCGGTAAATAGACCAGCACCATCAAGCCAAGAATAATAGCTGGCAAACCTTCAACTAAAAAGAGCAACTGCCAACCTCTCAGTCCTGCCAACCCATTTAAACTGAGCAGGAGGCCGGAAAGAGGGCCACCGATTACACCAGCGAAGGGAGCGGCTGTCATAAACAGCGCAACACTCTTGGCGCGTTGTGCGCTTGGAAACCAGTAGGTGAGATAGAGAATAATTCCTGGAAAGAAGCCTGCCTCAGCTACTCCCAAGAGAAATCGCAATAAATAGAAGCTAAACGGGTTGTGAACAAACATCATGGAGCTAGAGATTAAGCCCCAAGTCACCATGATGCGAGAGATCCAAATCCGCGCACCCACCCGCTCCAGAATTAGATTACTGGGGACTTCAAACAGAAAATAGCCTAAGAAGAAAATCCCTGCTCCTAGACCATAAACTGCATCACTGAATTTCAGCTCTTTGCTCATTTGCAACGCAGCAAAGCTAACGTTGATGCGATCGAGATGAGCAACCACATAAAGCAGAAATAGAAAAGGGATTAGATTTTTAGTTATTTTTCTAAAAACCTTTAACTCCAACGAGTTTTCCATTAAGACTTTTGCAAGAGACGACCAGAGCCTTCCGCTCACAACCCAGGATGAAAGTAGACTTTCAAGACAGGTCTATTGAATGAAGATTGAATTTAGCCCTTTTCCCTTTTTCTCAGACGTTTAAGGCTAATGTAGCTGTAAGGTTGACGAGGGCTGTAGCAAAGCGAGTCACCTGGTCAACATCCACAGCAGACGGCCAACGGTCTTCTGGGAGATGGAAAAGAGCATTAAGTCCAATCAAAGAAATGTAATGACCACCTCTGTTGTGAATTTCGAGCGCTTCTGCATATGGTACTCGACCAAGAGGGAAACGTTCGTCGGGTGGAGCACCAACTTGGTTCATTGCAGCGACTGCCATTTTTTCAAATTCTTCAGTTGATGCCAGAAGACCACTCCAACTATCAGCCGCTGCACCAATATTTGCGCCGCAATGGAGCCATACCCTCGCAGCCTTTACTAAGTCAGGTCGTTGAGTTAGGAAGTACTTCAGTCCCAGATTACCGAGTTCATGACCACTGGAGGCAATGAACACAACATCTCTAGCAGGCTTTTTCTCGCACAATGCTCTCATGATCTCAAGCCAGCAGGCGAGTCCACCACCTCGTTCTGATGCACAGTGCCACCATCCGCTGCACGGGGTCATAACGACTAGCGGCGCAAGGTTGGATTTTTCACCCTTCATGGTAGCTGTGACGTTCAAGACATCCACATCAGTGCGTTGAATCTGAGCAACGAAAACAGCTTCTGTTCCCTGCTTCGCTGCTTCTTCCAACCAAGAACCCTCCTCACTTGAAACCTGTAGCACTGGTAGGCCAAACGGCGATATAAAGTTTGGAGCATTGACCACTGCTAGTCCAGGCCGATCGCCGCGAGTAATGGCAACGATCGCTTTATACTTCCTAGAATGTCGGCTTGCTTGAAATTTTTTATACATGGCGGTACTAGCATCTGGCGAAACCTCTGCGATCGCTATATCAGCCTCGGTTCCAAAAAGACCCAACTTTCCTTTGATTCCACTGGCATCGGTAAACGTTCCGTCGAAGACAGGAAGACCTTCAATCCGGCGATCGCCGATTTGAATGTAAGCTTGGGCTGGATCGACACGACTGAGTGGAAATTGTTCAAATACTGGCTCAAGACCTAGTTGCTGAATACGTTCCGCCAGCCATAACGCAGAAACTCGGTCAACCTCAGTACCAGTGCGATGAAAACCCTGGCTGTCGTATTGTGCAATGATCTCTGCGATACGCTTTGCACGGTCAGTTAACTGGTTGAGCATTGTGTCAGAAGCCTTCTCGATCCAAGTAAGTCTAGAAAATTGAGCACGATCTTAGCTGTTATAGCTGTAGCCATCGAGGTTAGGACGTAAACTAAGCTGATGTGCATTTAAATTGCATACTTTCAGATTTTGGTAAAAACCATCAATCCCTCTCCCCGTCTCCCTGTCACCCAGTCTCCCCGTCAGCATCAACCAGTCAATTAAATGCTTAACAGTATAAGGGTTCCCATTGCGTCTACCCCATTTCAATAGCTCAACCCAGAGTGCGAGGATTTTCGGCAAAAAGTAATGCAAGCGATCGAGTTGGACAGTCTCAAGAAAAGTGAGGCAAGTCAAGTGTTCAATATCAGTCGCTCTTGCGATTAAAAGAAAGCCAATCTCACAATTGATTGAGTATTGCTATATATTTGTGATTTTAAGCTTCAGTCTCATGGCAAGACCACCATTTGTAGACCGTCAACGGGAGCATCAAGCCAACGAGAGAACCTTCCTGGCTTGGTTACGCACGTCTGTTTCCTTAATTGGTTTTGGTTTTGCCCTTGCTCGGTTCGGTATCTTTTTGCGTCAACTCCAAGTTGCTGTAACTCGACGCGAAGAGTGGAACCATCCCGTTCTCAATTCAGAAAACTTAGGAGTTAGTTTAGTCATTTTTGGGATTATTGTAATTGCTATAGCAGCTTGGCGCTACAACCAGGTTTATTGGCAAATTGAGCGAGGAAACTATCGACCCAATCGGCTAATAATTTGGCTAACAACAGCGATCGTGATAACTCTGGGAATTTTCAGTATTCCGTTGTTGCTGTTGCGCGATCGGGTAACAAGTTCTCCGTCTTCGCCTCCTAGTCCGCCACAATCTCAGAAACTCCCTAAGCGCTGACCTTTGCTAGACTTCGTCAATGCTAGCGCCCCCTTCCATGCGATCGGATTGTAGAGACGTTCCACCGGAACGTCTCTACAATCTTATGCTTCTTATGCTCTATACTGAAGCCGCTCGGTCAGAAGGATTCAGAGCAGAACGCGCATTGAACGATAGCATCACCCGTGAAATGCCGGTGAACAGAACGCTAACACCAACCAATGTTCCGATCAGCCAGGGCGCATTAAAGGGCCACTGGAACCAAATCATTCCACCTAATACCAGCGTAATGATGCCATTCACCAGCGCTGATGTCCAGTTGGGTTGACCACGTAACCGGAATGCCAGGATTAGCTCAAAAACGCCTTCCGTCAGCAAAAAGGTACCGAGCAACAACGTCAGCGTGAGAACACCTCTTAAGGGTTCAACCAATAGCATCACGCCTGTCGCGATGTATAGGATACCCAATAAAAGTTTCCAGATAAAGCCTTCCTCATTGCGGGTTTGAAAACCATAGACTAGCTTGGCAGAACCCGCCGCAATCAGGATTCCAGCAATCCAAGTCTCTGCAAAGATCGTTGAGAAAGCAGGAAGAGCGATCGCAACAATTCCCAAAACAATCAGGAGAATTCCAATCCAGAGCGACCCATTAATACTCTTTCTAGTATCAGGAGCGCCAGTAGAAACGTCAGTTGTCATACAAATGTTTTCCCTTAGCTTTTTTTGAACTCTATGTTCAGGCTAGGAAATTTCTCAAGAACTAGGTAGAACCTTAAGGCAGACACTGAGTCAATAAGCTCTATCTACTGATTTACTTGTCGATCGCATCTCCCTCTGTAGCAAGCAAGACACCTTTCCAACGTCTTTTTCTATGAAGCTGGTAATTGCATCCCCCACTGGGGTGATTTCAGTTTAATAAGACTTGATATAACCCTATCGGGTACTTTTTTATACCTACTTTGGAAGTGGCAAAGTTGAGTTTGTAGATAGTGAGTGTAAACAACTGCAACAAAACCATCTCACTAAATAATTTTGGCGTCAGCGCCAACTCACTCAGAGCTTTAGACTATGCATTATACCGACGATGGCGAGATGTTTAATCCAACAAAGGTAATCATTAGTGCTGGCGTTAAGCGCCTACAAACTGGCTATCGAAGTATTTATGGCAGTCTGAAAGGGGATTATCCTTACATTATTGGTGAAGCTGGAAAAATAGTTTTGGAAAACATCGCTAACAGCGACGCTCTCTATCATGATGTCGAGCACACCATCTTAGTCACCCTAGTAGGACAGGAAATTCTGCGCGGTAAGTACATCCGTGAGGGCAATGTTTCTTGCGACGATTGGTTGCACTTCATCCTTGCTTTATTGTGTCATGACATCGGGTACCTGAAGGGAGTTTGTCGGCAAGACCAACCTAAAGCAAGACTGTATGCGACTGGTCTAAACGATACGATGGTCGCGCTACCTTTTGGTGCAACGGATGCGAGTTTAACTCCTTTTCATGTAGACAGAGGAAAGCTTTTTATTGAAGAGCGCCTCAGCAGTTACTGGCCGATCGATGCGGAAATCCTTAAGCGCAACATTGAGCTAACCCGCTTTCCAGTACCCCAGGATGAGGATCATTCAGACACCATTAACTATCCCGGTTTAGTGAGAGCAGCGGATCTGATTGGTCAACTGAGCGATCCACGCTATTTACAAAAAATCAGCGCTTTGTTCTACGAGTTTGAAGAAACTGACGCGAATAAACTGTTTGGGTACCGAACGCCTGGGGATGTGCGTAAGAATTATCCAAGTTTTTACTGGAATGTGGTTTTCCCCTATATTCAACCTGCCTTGCAGTACTTAGAGCTGACGTTTTGTGGCAAACAGATTATCGCCAACCTTTATGCCAACGTATTTCGAGTAGAACACGAGTGAACGAACCACTCTGACACAGAGAACCCCAAGGAGGAAAAACTGGAGCGAGTTTTTTACCTGATAGAAGTTTGTGCCTAAAATCTAGTACACTTCGGCGGAAGTCTACCTACCATTATGCAGCCAAAGCCTTACCCTTGTAAGTCCACTTAAATGGTTTTGCCATAGTGCGATTGAAATAGTCAATGAATTCAAGAATACGGGTTTTGAGATCAGCAATACTTGTAAAACTGGCACGTCTGAGTAACTTCCGGACTAAGATACTGAACCAAATTTCAATCTGATTGAGCCAGGATGAGTGCTTGGGGGTAAAGTGAAACACGATCCGATGGGTTGGATCACTCAAGAAGGCAGCCCTGGTTTGCATGGATTGAAGAATGCCACATTCGCCTTTGACTCCTAGGTCAAGGTCGAGACCTTCGACTTGGGCGACAAAGCGCACTAGACCAGCGCGGCAGAAGTAACCCACCAGCGAGAAAAGGGTAATAACTGAGGTAAACTGCCAATAGCCAAATCATCAAGCAGACAAGCCAGTTTGCAACTTGAGTCCATGCCCAGCCCCCAAGCAGAGATAATTATCCTGTCTGATAGACAGCGAACCTTGCTCAAACAGATTGTGGGTCGCACTACGAACCCCCATCGTCTGGTCAGACGAGCGCAGTTGATCTTGTTAGCGGCTACTGGAGCTTCTAATAGCCAGCTTGCTCAACAGTTGCAATTAGATCGGGGTCAAGTGCGTTTGTGGCGCTCGCGATGGGTAGCGGCAACCCCTCAACTAGCAACTGTAGAAGCACAAGGGAGTAGTGACCGAGAGTTGATGGCGTTAATTAACACGCTCTTTAGCGATCGCGGCCGTCCGGGAACGAGCAATTACTTCAGTACTGAGCAAGTGGTGCAAATTGTCGCTTTAGCATGTGAAACCCCTCAATCCTCAGGCTATCCGGTCAGTCACTGGACGCCAACGGAGTTAGCTGCTGAAGCCATAAAACGTGGCATTGTAGAGAAAATTTCCCCCCGAAGTGTGGGGCGTTTTTTAAAAGGAAGCTACTCTACAGCCTCAGACGCTCGAAGACTCGCTAACGCTGCGCTATCGTCATCGTTATTGGCTCAATGCCAATCCAGACGACCCTGTTGAATTTAGACAACAAGTAACTTACATCTGTCAGCTACACCAAAAAGCCTTGGAATTATTGACACAAGGCATTCATTTGGTTAGCACCGATGAGATGAGTGGCATCCAAGCCTTGGAAAGATTACATCCAGCTTTACCCATGCGACCAAGACAAGTCGAGCGTATCGAGTTCGAGTACATTCGGCATGGCACCCAAACTCTGTTGGCTAATTGGCATATCGCCAAAGGCCAGCTAATTAACCCAACTATCGGTGTCACCCGTACAGAAGAAGATTTCAAAAACCATATTGCTCAAACTCTGGACACTGACCCGGAAGCTGGCTGGATTTTCATTGTTGACCAACTCAACATTCATCAATCCGAATCCTTAGTACGTCTGGTAGCAGAACGCTGCCGTATTGTGACTGACTTGGGAATCAAGCAAAAAACAGGTATCCTCAAATCGATGAAAACTCGAAAAGCTTTCTTATCTGACTCCCAGCATCGAATTCACTTTGTCTATATTCCCAAACATACATCATGGCTCAATCAGATTGAATGTTGGTTTAGCATTTTGATGCGACGCTTACTTAAGCGAGGCAATTTTACCTCTACCCAAGACCTGAAGCAAAAGATTCTCGACTTTATTGACTACTACAACTGCACGTTTGCCAAACCCTTTCAATGGAAGTTTGAGGGCTTCCAGACATAAGCTAGGCTGGTGGGTTACTTCTGCCGCACTGGTCTAGGGATTCAGATTGATGAGTATTTAAGCAGTCCATAATCAAGTGCCATTTGCAGGCACCTGGGTCAGTGGCGATGGTTTGTTGCACATGAGTGAGGTAGTCTAGTTCTGTACGAGTATCGCCAACCGTGGACTGAATTATCTGTCCACTGACCACATCAAAACTGGCGATTAAGGTTTGGGTGCCGTGGCGAATGTACTCAAATTCTTGTCGTTCTATCTTACCCGGTCGCATCGGTAGGTCTGTAGCTTTGCGCTCAAGAGCCTGAATTCCTGTCATTTCATCAATGCAGATCGTTCTCTCCGACTGTTTGGCTGTCTCTATAGCGCTCTCGTAGGTTTGACAGATGTCTGTGACTTTGTCGTCAAACTTAGGGTCGGGGGGGGATTCAACCAGTAGCTGGACTGGTGGGGTTTGAGTGAGGCTTCTTCGAGTAATCGCCCTACATGCCGAGGGGAGATCCTTTCCACTATCCCCTGTTTCACCATTTCCTCCGCCAGTTCTCTGGCCGTCCAATGACTGATGGGTCGCCCATAGGTCTCTGGCTTTTCACAGGCGATCGCAAACAATTGTAGTATCTGTTCTAAGCTGAAGCTCGCCGGCGCACCAGAGCGCTCTGCATCCTGCAACCTTTCTACTACCGGAACTCCCTTCTCACTCTCGGCTAGCCAGCGTTCACGCCACAGCGTTGCCATCTCTCGACTAATTTTCAACGATCTGGCAATGTCTCGATGATTGTATCCCTGAGCCGCTAGCTGAATGATTTTTGCTCTCAAGGAAATTTGCTGCGCCGTGCTATGGCGATTGATTATTTGTTGCAGTTGTTGACGTTCCCTCTCGTCCAAGCTCACTGGCTTGGGGGCTAGTCTAGGCAATGCTCTATCTTCCTACATTAGATTGGCTCTCTAAATAGTAGCCTAACTTCCGCCGAAGTCTACTAGTTCCACGCGATTGACATTTATCTAGGCTTGAGAACAAAGGCGTTTTGAGTGGAGTGCAATACACTACACTCAGAACCGCTCTAGCTAAAAATCAATCAAAACAAAACCCAGCTCTCAAAGCCGGGTTTTGTTGCAATCTCCTTCAACTTCTCCATCTCCTCACAATAAAGCGGCTTGCAACCGCTGTTAACGCTGTCTTTATCTAGCGTCCACTGCCGCGATTATCGTCCTCATCAACAAATTCAGTTGGACAGCAGCTGAGTAACAGCCCAGATAAGACAAAGCCTTCACTCCGCTCCCCCGAACTGAATGGCAGTGAAAACCCAGTCATGCGGTTGTACATAGTAGATCTCCATGTCAGAGTTTCTACTGCCTTCTTCAAACTGGGAGGCACTCGATCAGGATAAAAACAAAATGTAATATGAAATAATACGGGATAACTGCTTGTACAATTTAGAGATTTGCCTCAACTTGCCAGTACATACCATCCCAGCTGTAGTACTGGCATCGCTACCATAAATAAATACAGTTCCTCTAGATTCGACTGAGTCGTTTTAGCCATTCATGACCACTTCTCGCCGTCGCTATCACATCACCACTTTCGGCTGCCAGATGAACAAAGCCGACTCCGAGCGTATGGCTGGCATCCTGGAAAATATGGGCTTCGAGTGGTCAGAAGACCCGAATGAGGCAAACGTAGTTCTCTACAACACTTGCACGATCCGGGATAACGCCGAGCAAAAGGTTTATTCCTATCTAGGGAGACAGGCAAAGCGCAAGCACGAAGAACCTAACCTTACCCTCATTGTGGCTGGATGCGTCGCCCAGCAGGAAGGAGAAGCTCTACTGCGCCGCGTGCCAGAACTCGATTTGGTAATGGGGCCGCAACATGCTAACCGTCTCCAGGATTTACTCGAACAGGTATTTGATGGCAACCAAGTTGTTGCGACAGAACCGATTCATATTGTCGAGGACATCACCAAACCTCGGCGCGACAGCACAGTGACAGCTTGGGTGAATGTAATTTACGGTTGTAACGAACGCTGCACCTATTGCGTAGTTCCTAACGTTCGGGGCATCGAGCAATCTCGAACGCCTCAAGCAATTCGTGCTGAAATGGAGGAATTAGGACAACAGGGTTTCAAGGAAATTACCTTACTGGGTCAAAATATCGATGCTTACGGGCGCGATCTTCCCGGCGTGACGGAGTCGGGGCGTCACCAACATACCTTGACAGATTTACTTTATTATGTCCATGACGTGTCGGGAGTCGATCGCATCCGCTTTGCGACCAGTCACCCCCGCTATTTCACAGAACGTCTAATTCGCGCCTGTGCTGAGTTGCCTAAAGTGTGCGAACATTTCCACATCCCCTTCCAGTCGGGGGATAACGATATGCTCAAGGCAATGGGGCGAGGCTATACCCAGGAGAAATATCGCCGCATTATCGACAAGATTCGCGAGTATATGCCGGATGCGTCGATTAGTGCCGATGCGATTGTTGGCTTCCCTGGCGAGACAGAAGAACAGTTTGAGAACACGCTAAAGCTGGTGGATGAGATTGGCTTTGACCAACTCAATACAGCCGCTTACTCTCCCCGTCCCGGCACGCCAGCCGCGCTGTGGGAAAATCAGTTGAGCGAGGAGGTCAAAAGCGATCGCCTCCAGCGACTGAATCATCTCGTTTCCACTAAAGCCGCCGAGCGATCGCAGCGTTACATGGGACGGATTGAAGAAGTTTTGGTGGAAGACCAAAATCCCAAAGACAAAACCCAAGTGATGGGACGGACACGCGGCAATCGCCTGACATTCTTTACCGGCGACATTACAAAACTTAAAGGTCAGTTGGTGAAGGTCAAAGTTACGGAGGCTCGTGCTTTCAGCTTAACGGGCGAACCTGTAGAAGCGCTGACGGTTCAGCTTGTAAGGGAAGTGCGTTAGCATTGAGCGACGCCGTCGTCGATCGCGATCGCTCATGGTTACTTATCTCCCTATCAACGAAGCCTTAGTTCAAGAGCAAGAGTTAGTAGAATCCGGTAAACTGGCACAAGAAAAACCCCACTACCCTAAGTAGCGGGGTTCGTAGTGCATTTCCACTTACAGCATTAGTATTCCCGTTTTAACAACAGCCAGAATCACTAGGACTAAAATTTCTATCGAGTCCGTTCATCATACAGGAGTGCGTACTCTGGGTTTCTGAGCGCCCACAGACGCTCCAATCAGCGATGCGGCTAAGCCCAGTAGGGAACCGATGAGAAATGACCAAGCTACCTTGGCTGAGTTGGCGGCTAAGTTCTGAGCTTGAGCCTGGTTCACATTAGGTACCCGATTAGGGGCATCGACTCCGCCTGGTTGTTGTACCTGGTTAAGAACTTCCCCCGCATTAGAGGCAACCACACCAAAAATTCCTGAGATTCCACTAGCCAGCAACCAAGAACTCAATGCCAACGTCGTGGCCCAGAGGATTGCACCATTTAACAGGGCAGTTTTATTGTTCATCGGTCCACACGTCCGCCCCATAACCCAACTGCCGACGAATAGGGAAATCAGCAAACTGATGATGGACCAAATCCCTACACCCCTACCAACGTCACCAGCATTGGAACCGGATGCACCTGCACTCAAACCGATTGCAGCACCGAAAGCGCTCAAAACTAGTTGAGTTGCAATAGCAATGACAATTCCGGCAAAGATTGGTCCCCACCGAACACGATCGTGGTAGTCTACGACCTGATTGACAACAGCTGATTCCCTAGCCACGTTTCCTGGGTATTCTGTATAAGACATAATTCTTATTCCTTTGGCTATACCTGCGCCAAGACTATTTAAATTGTTAGAAGCTTATTTATGATAAGTACGATTTATTTTTGGTAGATCTGCCAGGGGGTATAAGTCAAAAGGTTGATAGAATTGAGGAACAGCAGCGCCGGTTTCCCAGTTCAATTCTTGTAATACGTAATACTATTCACTGGTCACTGATGAATAAAGATTCGGGGTGAGCAGCGATCGCGTCCCTACCCCTGACGTGAGGCAGCATAACTCTTAGCTCAACAGCACGTATCGATCTAACACCGACTGCTGAACAAACAAAAAAATTAGCGTTTGACTTAATAATTAGTCACTGTACACAAGTCTTCAGAGCGGATGATCGGACTCGAACCGACGACATTCAGCTTGGGAAGCTGACGTTCTACCACTGAACTACACCCGCTTGCCAGTTTATATAAGATTATCCTTGATTATACCAACGATCGGCAAAAAAGGTATTAACGGACAGAAACCAACCGAGTGCTAGACCGCGATCGCAACTCCAACGCTCTTGTTCCAAATATTTCTTAACCGGCTTTAGGGTTCCTGACTAGAATTTTTCATGAGTAAAATAAAATTCACAGGACTTATCTTGCTCTGGCAATTATTTAATTATTTCGTAATTTTTTGTCAAAACCACCATAAGTCTTGGTATTCAATGGATTGGGAAGGTGCCTAAGCAGCTAGCTGTGATGGAAGACACCAATGCCTCGTGACCCTCAAGCAGACAAACAGTGAGATTTTGTTGCACCCTGTAAAGAGTAGAAAAATTGTCACTGTTTTGTGGTAGGGGACAGAGCTATGGGTCTCTCAAGAGAGCACATGTGACCAGAGAAGCGATATAGATGAGGAGGAACGGTTTAAGTCATTTAGGACTTATTCCAAATTGCGATCGCGATTGAGCAATGCCCTAATTAGATTGCACTTAGGACAAGCAAATACCAAGGATGTTTAACGCTACTGAAATTCTAATTAATGCGTTCGTTCAAAAACTGCGGGAAGGCTACCGCCGCACTTATGGCGGACTCAAAACAGACAACGAAGACATTATTGCTTGGGCTGGAAGCATGGCAATGGAAAACATTGCTAACAGCGACGCCCTTTACCATAATGTTGAACATTCAATCCTAGTGACCTTAGTAGGACAGGAGATTTTGCGCGGCAAACACATCCGCGAGGGTGGAGTTATGGCGGATGACTGGTTGCACTATATTATTTCCTTGGTTTGTCATGACATTGGCTATGTCAAGGGAGTCTGCCGCCAAGATCGAGACGCCGAAAGACGTTATGCCAAGGGTCAAAATGGAGAGATGGTGCATCTACCACCTGGTGCATCGGATGCAGCACTAACTCCCTATCATGTCGATCGCGCAAAACTATTCATTGACGAGCGGTTTGGCGGTCACCCACTGATTGACGCTGGGGTAATTAAGTGCAATATCGAACTGACTCGCTTTCCTGTGCCGCAAGAAGGCGATCATCGAGATACAATAGGCTATCCTGGCTTGATTCGTGCCTCTGACTTGATCGGTCAACTGAGCGATCCGCGCTATCTCAAAAAAATTAGCGCCTTGTATTATGAGTTTGAGGAAACTGGAGTCAACCAAGCGTTAGGATACGCCAATCCTGGAGATTTACGACGGGGCTATTCCAAGTTCTACTGGAACGGAGTCTATCCCTACATTCAGGATGCCTTGCGATATCTATCGTTGACACAGGAAGGAAAACAGATTGTTGCCAACCTTTACTCGAACGTGTTTATAGTCGAACACGAAAAACAAGAAGAGGAAAACAGACAATTGCTGGAACAGCTTAACTCCTAACACTTCAACAGCATGAATTGGTGGCAGAAACTCAAAAAAAATCCACTCGCGCGTTTCGGGGCATTGCTGCTCTTAGTTTTTTACTTAAGCGTCATTGCGGCTGATTTTGTTGCGCCTTACGACCCATACACCTCGCAACAGGATGGTTCGCTGCTGCCACCCACCCGAATTTACTGGACTAATCAAGCGGGACAGCTAATCGGGCCTCATGTTTATCCGACCACTCAAGGCCCGACCGATTTAAAGACTGGCGATCGCAAATTGATGGTCAATCGGCAAGTTCCCTCACCCGTCCGCCTATTCGTCAAAGGTTCGGAATATAAGCTGTTCCAGCTTCGTCTACCGTTACCTCCCAAGTTTGAAGAGGTAGAAGTCTTTAGCGGAATTCCCTGTAACTTGCACCTATTCGGCACGATTGGTGACGGCAAAATTAATCTATTAGGTACAGACGAACAAGGTCGCGATCAATTTAGCCGTCTGCTCCATGGAGGTCGAATTAGTCTGAGCATCGGTCTAGTTGGAGTGGCTATCTCGTATCCTCTAGGCATATTAGTTGGCGGAATCTCTGGCTATTTTGGAGGATGGATAGATGCCATCTTGATGCGCTTAGTCGAAGTGCTCATGACCATTCCAGCCCTTTATCTCCTCGTTGCACTAGCCGCCGTACTGCCACCGGGACTCACCAGCGCTCAGCGATTTCTCTTAATTGTCGTGATTACCTCATTCATCGGTTGGGCTGGCTTAGCCAGGGTGATTCGAGGACAAGTGTTGTCGATTAAAGAGCGAGAGTTTGTCCAAGCCTCGAAAGCGATGGGGGCTAATCCCCTCTACATTATTGTTCGCCACGTTTTGCCCCAGACCGCAACCTATGTCATTATCTCCGCGACGCTGTCCATTCCCAGCTACATTGGGGCAGAAGCCGTCCTGAGCTTAATTGGATTGGGAATTCAGCAACCCGACCCCTCTTGGGGCAATTTGCTATCGCTTTCGACGAATGCGTCGATTCTGGTGTTACAACCCTGGTTGATTTGGCCTCCGGCATTGCTGATTATCCTAACCGTGTTGGCCTTCAATTTACTAGGAGATGCGTTGCGCGATGCTCTCGATCCCCGTGCGTTGCAGCGCGATTACTCTGCTAACGGTTAGTGGAACCTCGTATGGCTAGAGGCTAATCTGTACAACAATAGGCTGGGTTAGCACTTGACTTAACAAAAGTTAACTTTGCTGTCACCATAAACATAGTAGGCAGCAAAAAATTGAGGCTGCCGCTACGCTTCCAGGCATTCCTCAATTCTGCTTTAAGATGAACCTACCCGCTTCCAGCCAACTCCAATTCACTCCAGATTTAACCATCTGCCGTATCTTAAACGGGATGTGGCAAGTATCCGGCGCACACGGGCGCATCGATCCCAAACGTGCTATTCAAAGTATGTTCGATTACATCGATGCAGGCTTTACGACATGGGACTTAGCCGACCATTACGGGCCAGCCGAAGACTTGATCGGAGAGTTCCGGCGTCAACTCGTTGCTACCCGTGGAAAAGAAGCTTTATCTAATCTACAAGCCTTCACCAAATGGGTGCCAAGGCCAACTCGCATGACAAAGCAGTTGGTAGAACAAAATATTGATATCTCCCTGAGACGGATGGGAGTGGACAGCCTGGACTTAATGCAATTTCACTGGTGGGAATACCGGGATAAAAATTACCTAGATGCGCTCCAATACATGGCAGAACTTCAGAGCGAGGGAAAAATTAAGCACCTCGCGCTCACGAACTTCGACAGGGAACACCTGAAAATCATTACCGACGCAGGCATCAAAATTGTATCGAATCAAGTGCAGTTTTCCCTCATCGATCGCCGTCCCGAAGTCAGCATGGTGAAGTTTTGTCTTGAGAATGACATTAAACTGTTCACCTACGGCACGCTGTGCGGTGGTTTATTGTCCGAGAAGTATTTGGGACAACCGGAACCACGCGGCGGAGAACTCTTCACCGCCAGCTTGAGGAAGTACAAAAATATGATCGATGCTTGGGGCGGTTGGGCTCTCTTTCAAGAACTACTCTCGGTTCTCTCGTCAATTGCAACCAAATATGGAGTCAGCATCCCGAATGTTGCCGTGCGTTATATCCTGGATAAGCCTGCGGTTGCTGGAGCCATTGTTGGGGCCAGATTGGGCGTATCCGAGCATATCGAGGATAATGCCAAAGTATTCGATTTCAGCTTGAATGTGGAAGATAACGCACGTCTGGATGCTGTACTAGAGCGATCGCGAAATCTGTATCAGCTAATCGGTGACTGCGGCGACGAATATCGGCGATAACGCTTTTGCGATCGCATTTATTGCGCCTTCCCCTAAA
>DATNPC010000884.1:0-2278 GCA_036703375.1 Allocoleopsis sp. | reverse complement strand
TAACTTTTTCAAGCGCATCTTTAGATTCATCGCGTTTATGGGGGCGGCGGTCAATGATGGACAAGGTCAGAGTTAACCCATGCCGAAATAGGACAACCACTGGCATGGGAAATAGTTTGTTAATTTCCCGAACAATTCCATCAAGCTGTTTGAGGGTATAACTACTACCCTTTAATTCAATCGCGAAAAACAAATACGAAGTTAAGAACGGGTTAGTAGCTTTTGCGCTGTTGTTACAGGATAACTGGAATTGATTATTACTAATAATTTCATCCCAGGTTAACTGGAAGATAAAATCAACAGACAGCCATTCATCTAGTAAAGCGTTTTTGTGATGGAGCTTGCTGTCTTCGTCAAAGCTAGTAAGAAAATTTGCAGAAGTACGGAGAGAAAAATTAAGCTTTTTATCACTTTGGTAGCCAAGGAACTGAAAGAGGGCTAGAGCATTGGTGGCTAGGTGTCCTGTGCTGAAACTACGCAGAGCTTGCTCAATAGCCTGTTTAATTTGTAGTTCGCTCACCGTCATTTAATCACCAGCCAAGTGATCAGTTCAAAATCAGTTGTCTCCTTAGCCTGCTGTCGTTGGTCAACTAGCACTGCACTCCGACTAGACTGGAGATGACCGATCATACGCTTGTTGTAAGTACCAATAATTGAATCAACTGTTCGCTGAAGCAGATTGTTGTAAAGGGTCATGTTGGTTCCGTTGTTAGTCTGTTGGTCAAACAGGTTGCACAAGGCTTCATACGGCACGGTACGCTTTGCACACAACAGACGATACATCTCAAGAATCTGTTTTGGCTGAGCGAACTTGAATCGTACTTCTTCATCCTCACGTATATAAACTAGAAAGTAGGGTTGCAGAGGAT
The DNA here is from genome assembly GCA_036703375.1 of Allocoleopsis sp. Lineage (GTDB taxonomy): Bacteria > Cyanobacteriota > Cyanobacteriia > Cyanobacteriales > Coleofasciculaceae > DATNPC01. Next base: position 1,409 of record DATNPC010000884.1, on the reverse strand, counting down.
TAACCGTTTTATTAGCAGAAGAGTCACCCTTCTGTTTTAGGCAGAAGATTACGCCCGGAGTAAATATTGGGTAGTCTGGATTAGTTGGAACTACCGCATAAAGCCCCAAAGGTGCATTCTGAAGTAACTTCCGGTTGCTTTCGATGTAATTGCTCAGTTCAATACGAAAATCATCTAGCGTGAATTCATTGAGTGCAGCGCTCTCACTAAAATCTTCTAAATCTAGCACTTCATCTTTTAAGCGTAGCAACTGGCGATCACGATAATTCAAATCACCCCGAATCAGTTCCTTAATTTCATCTGGCTCAAGCAAGTTATCTTCAAACGTGGCGGCGATATCAACCAAAGCCATTCGCGCTTCTACTCGGTTTTTCAGGGTGATATACTTATCTAAATCTTGAGTAGGCCAGAAATTCACCAACTGCACAGCCGAGTTGACACTACCAATTCGATCAATTCGACCAAACCGCTGGATGATCCGCACCGGATTCCAGTGGATGTCATAGTTGATCAAATAGTCGCAATCCTGGAGATTTTGACCTTCCGAAATACAGTCTGTAGCGATGAGCAGGTCAATTTCAGCATCTTGTGGCATGGATGCAATTTTGGCGCGTTTCTTTGAGGTAGGGGAAAAATTGGTCAGGATATGATTAAAATCATTCCTGCCAAACGTAGTTTTATTTCTCGACGCTCCTCCTGTTACTAAAGCCATGTGAATGTTTAGCTCGGTAGTTGCCCACTCTTGCAGTGCCTTATAGAGATATTCGGCTGTATCGGCAAAAGCAGTAAATACCAGCACCTTGCGATTTGGCTGACCTTGTTTGTTGGTTGTGGGGGATTTGACCTTCTCAAAAATCAACTTTTTCAAGTCGGCTAGTTTGGCATCGCGCTCAACAGAAACCTGAGTAGCTGAAGTGTAGAGAATATTGAGTTGTTTTTTGTCACGTCTTAGGTCTTTTAGCCATTGCTCGATATCAAGATGCGTCATCTGAAAAGTCAGACTTTTCCCGACCTGCATAGCTTCCTGGAATTCCTCATCGTCCAATGACTCAACCTGTAAATCAGTGAAGTCAAATTCCTGATTTTGGTCACGGAACTGCTTGAATTGTTCAATTCGTTGTTGTAAAGTTTCAAGTTTCTCAATAGTGCGATTCATCGTAATAGCGAAGGAACGCACCGAGCTTTCCAGCCGTTTAAGAAAATTGACTTTCATCATCCCAATAAGAAAATACTCGCGGTCTTTCTGGCTGAAATTTTTGACGGCTCTATCCTCATACAGATCGCGGTATTGGGGAAGAATATATTTTGAGGGATTAAATAACGAGAGTTGATAGTTGGATATTTCATCGTTTAGTTCGTCGTAGGACATAAATTTCCCCTCTAAGTCAATCTCGGTAATTGCCGAGATT
>DATNPC010000883.1:0-3998 GCA_036703375.1 Allocoleopsis sp. | reverse complement strand
TAGCCACTCGTAACGGTCTGCTGCTGGTTGATAATTACAACCACAAACTAGCAACTGGTATGCCCCTGCGTGAAGTTCTGATTGAAGGGTCTATGGAACGGCTAGTTGCTATTCTAATGACGGCTCTTTCATCAGCTTTAGGGATGGTGCCGTTGGTAATTGGTTCAGGTGCTGGTAAGGAAATCTTACAGCCATTGGCGGTAGTTGTTTTGGGGGGACTGTTTACCTCTACTGCCTTAACGCTGTTAGTTATTCCAGCTTTATATTCTCAATTTGGGAGGTTCTTGGTTCCTAAAAAGACGGCATCAGTGCAGGACATTGAAGTTGCCCAAGGGTCAGTTGTATAAGGGTGTTTATCTACCAAAACTTGTAGAAATTCTCAAATCTATTATCCGAGGAGTAGAACAAATGAAATCATTAAAGTCAGGCTTGATTGTTCTAGGAAGTGTAGGGCTGCTTTTCTTAGGAGCTTGTGGCAAAGACAACCAATCAGCTAATTCGGGAAGCAGTTCACCAGCTGCCTCGTCTTCAGAAAACACAGCGAAAACAGAAACCGCAGCCACAACTGAGTCATCCGGTCATGGCGACTCACATGGAAAAAATGCTCAAGTCGTTGAGTCAGGACCCTACCACTTAGAGTTAGTGCCTGAGAAAGAAGATAACGCAACTCACCTAGATTTATATTTGCAAAAAGGGGACAATCACGAAGCAATCCCTAACGCTAAAGTAACAGCTCAAGTTCAGCTACCTGATGGAAGTCAGAAAAACTTAGATCTCAAATACGACACAAGCGGGAAACACTATACAGCTGCGCTTCCTGGAAAAGCAGCGGGTCAGTATCAGGTGAAAGTTACTGCGGATGTTAACGGACAAAAGGCAGACGGTCGCTTTAGTTTTAGTCAATAAATTCTCCTGGTTGGAGAATGGCTGGTGAAGCTTTTACTACGAACAAGCACCTGCTCCCTTCACTTGACAAGCATCTACATACTCACCCTGGAGGTTCCTCACAATGGAACATCAACATGGTAATCACGAACATCACAGGCATCACAAGCCTCAGCTTGTCTATCAGTGGCAGCTGTTAGTTTTTTGTAAATATCCAACCGCAATACTGACATTTCATCTTGATTTCATACTTATCTGTCAACCTAGATAATAGTCTAACTTTTCACAGGTTCTGTTGAATGGTAAGAGGTTTGCGTAATATTTGCGCGAACCTTTCCTTAAGAAGCTGCTGTGAAAAATCAGGATAATAGCAGGTTCATTTTTATACGGAATTGCATTCAAAGAGATAATTTTCTCTTCCCCAGCTTCCCCAGCTCTTGCTATCTCTTACAGTTGAACGCAATTTGGTATTAGGTTTCGGCTCTGCTCCACAATGGCGAGCCTTCGACTGATACAAATTTCGTTTTCACGTACAGTCTCCTACTCAAACAATAGACTTCTTGCGTCAGTCACAAAGCACATAGAAAGAATTAACTTTTCTCAGAACTAAAATGGATAGCCTCCAAACGCAATTAATTTCCCAGTGCCATCAGGCTACAGATGAAGAATACCGCCTCGCTGCTGACTCACTAATTCCACTCTGCCTATGGTTTGGAGCCGAGGTGATATTTAGCTTCCTTGATGACTTCTCCCAGGAGAGCAATTTTTTTTCAGAAAGTGTTACGAAACCCTTTCAGTAGGGTTTACAAAATATCCTTTCTAAGGTTCTAACCAGAAAATATAACCGTGTTGGGTGCGATGAAAAAACGAATTTGTGGTCATAAATAGTCAAAATTATGTCAACTTTTCGTCATTTTGTGACTTTTGGTGTGGGAGCCACGTTCGCCTTAATCTGTACAAAATCCGCTGCCTCAGAAAATTTCCCATCACTTATCCAGACTCAGGGTAATCTGAATCAAAGTTGGGACACCCAGCCAGCCATTGCATCCACCCAAAAGCGTCTAACAGTTGGGCTGCACGCTAAAAAAGATGCGGCTCGACCCATTCCACCTTCTGGCAATGCTAGTATTGTCCAGTCTCCTCCACTTTTTACGCAAAAGCCACCGCAGGCAGAAAAGAATTCCTCAGCACCAGAATTTCTCAACCCCAGCGCCAATCCCTTGCTGTTTCCTACCAAAACACAGGAAGTTCAGATTCAAAGAACTGAAGCGATTACATTGCAACAGGCGATAGAACTGGCGCGGCGTAACAACCGGGAGCTACAGGCAGCACAGCTTACCTTAGAGCGCGAACGGGCTGCTCTGCAAGAAGCCTTAGCCGCTGAGTTTCCGACAGCGAGTGTAAGTGCAGAGTTTGACCGTACAGATTCTGCACAAGCCAAACTGTCAAATCAGCAACGAGCGAACAATCCACTTAGTCAATTGCTAGGGGGTAATGATAGTACAGTCGAAACATCCTTTAATACGGCGCTGCAACTCAATTACGACTTATACACAGCTGGGAGGAGACCTGCAACCATCCGGGCAGCCGAGGAACAGGTACGCTTCCAGCAGCTAGAGGTAGAACGTCTCTCTCAACAACTGCGACTTGACGCTACCAATGCCTACTACGATTTGCAACAGGCTGATGCACAAGTTGAGATTTCCCAAGCAGCGGTGACCGATGCTTCCCGAAGTTTGCGAGATGCCCAGTTGCTCGAACGAGCTGGGTTGGGAACACTATTTGATATCTTACAGGCACAGGTTAGCTTAGCTAATGCCAATCAAGACTTAACCAGAGCGATTAGTCAAGCTAGGATTTCTCGACGCCAGATTGTACAGTTGTTGAGTTTGGCTCAAACGGTTGAAGTAAGGGCACAAGACCCAATTGCAGTCGCAGGACAATGGTCGCTGTCCTTGGAACAAAGCATTGTCCTAGCTTTGAAAAACCGCGCGGAGTTGGAACAGTTCTTGGTTCAACGAGATATCGGTGAGCAGCAGCGGCGTATTGCTCTGTCTGCCGTAAGACCACAAGCGAGTCTGTCTGCAAGTTACAACATCCTTGGGGTGTTAAACGATAACCAGGGGCCTGCCGATGGTCTCTCGCTGGGGGCAAATCTCCGATGGAATTTTTTCGATGGTGGAGCAGCCAGAGCCAGAGCTAATCAAGCAAGAACTGACATTGCGATCGCTGAAACTCGTTTTGCCAATCAACGCGATCGGGTACGTCTTGAGGTAGAACAAGCCTTTTATCAGTTGAACGCCAACGCGCAAAATATTCAAACCTCCTCTTTTGCCCTGGCACAGGCAGAAGAAAGCCTGCGGTTGGCACGGCTGCGATTTCAAGCGGGGGTTGGCACCCAAACGGATGTGATTACTCAGCAAACCCAGCTAACCCGTGCCAGAGGCAACCGACTCACGGCGATTCTAGACTACAATCGGGCGCTTGCCTCTCTGCAACGGGCAGTTAGTAATCTTCCAAACAGCAATCTTTTTGATTTACCCTAGCCAGCTGCCTCTACAAGCCTTGTGAATGCTTCTGTATAGATTTCATTCCAATTTCATTCTCTCAAGTTAAACCTGTATTGAGGGTGATTGAGAGTAATTGCCTGTCTTTCACCTAACACGATTACCCGACTAGCTAGGAGAACGCTGTATGAAACACTTTTTGAGTGCGATCAGCTTTGCTGGTGCGCTTCGCGCAATCGCTATAACTTCAACTCTCCTGCTGACTCAGGGTTGCTCAGGATCGCCTAAAGCCGAGGAAAAGCCAGTTGCTCCAACCAAGCAGCATGAGGGTCATTCAATGGGTAATGGGGATACACCTTCCTCTACTCAATCGAATCCTCATCAAGGTCATTCTATGGGTGATATGGAGCATGGGGAGCAATCATCTCTCGCTCAGGCAAAACTTACTGCTCCAAAAGACATCACGCCAAACAAACTTGTACCTCTGGTCATTAATGTTCAAGACTCAGCGGGGAAAGCCATCACCAAGTTTGACACCTTTCAGGAAAAACTAATGCACCTGATTGTGGTTAGTGATGACCTCCAGTTTTTCAGCCATATTCATCC
>DATNPC010000882.1:0-6905 GCA_036703375.1 Allocoleopsis sp. | reverse complement strand
TTTTGATTCTGGAACGCGGCCCTTTCCTACCCAGAGAAAAAGACAACTGGAATACTCAAGTAGTGTTTAATAGCGATCGCTACCATAACTCAGAAATCTGGTACGACAAAGATGGCAACGAACTGCATCCCGGCATGAGTTACTTCGTCGGCGGCAATACTAAAGTCTACGGTGCAGCCTTGTTTCGCCTGCGAGAAAAAGACTTTGAGAAATTTCATCACAGAGATGGCATTTCCCCAGAATGGCCGCTCAAGTACCGAGACTTTGAACCTTATTACGTCCAAGCAGAAAAGCTCTACCAAGTACATGGTAAGAGTGGGATTGACCCCACTGAACCGCCTCGCAGTGAAGAGTATCCCTATCCTGCCGTCAGCCACGAACCCCGACTTCTAGAAATTCAAGAGGCATTGCAAGTCAAAGGACTGCATCCTTACCACACCCCTGTAGGCATCCGGTTAAATGAAGCCCAACGTTACCTGAGCGAATGTATACGCTGCAATACCTGCGATGGTTATCCTTGCTTGGTTCAGGCTAAATCGGATGCAGAAGTCAGTACTGTTCGTCCTGTAATGGGTCAAGATAACGTGACGCTGCTAACAGAGGCAAAAGTCTTGCGCCTGCATACGAATCTTTCTGGGAGAGAAGTCACCGGGGTAGAGGTGGATGTGCAAGGGGAAACTCGGATATTTTCTGGGGATATTGTAGCGATCGCATGTGGTGCGATCAACTCCTCCGTCCTTCTCCTCAAATCCGCCAACGAACAACATCCTAACGGATTAGCCAATAGTTCCGGTTTAGTCGGACGCAACTTCATGAAGCACGTATTGGGTTCCATCATCGGCGTGTCCCAAAAACCCAATCCCACTGCCTTCCAAAAAACCATGTCGATTAACGATTTTTACTGGGGCGAAGACGGTTATGACTACCCAATGGGACAAATTCAAACCCTAGGTAAAGTTAGCAAAGAAGCTTTGGAAGGAAATGCTGAAGCTTACGCCCCTCTAACTCCAGAGCAAGTTGCCACTCATTCCATCGACTGGTGGTTGACGGTGGAAGACTTGCCCGACCCCAACAACCGCGTGAGAGTTGATGGTGACAAAATCATTCTTGAGTATACCGAGAATAACAGTGAATCTTACGATCGCTTAGAGCAACGCTGGATTGAAATTCTTAAATCGATTGACTGTGGTCAAGGAATTTTGCCCAACTGTTCTTATTTCGTCAAAGGTGGCAAAACCTATTTCACAGGTAAACTTCCTCTCGATGGGGTAGGTCATCAAGTTGGCACCTGCCGCTTTGGAGAAGATCCAGAAACTTCAGTGCTAGACCTCAATTGCCGCACCCATGATATTAACAACCTTTATGTTGTAGATGGTAGTTTCTTCTGTTCGAGTGGAGCGGTAAATCCAACACTGACCATTATCGCTAATGCCTTGCGTGTGGGAGAGCATCTAGTCGAACGGATGAAGTAAATGAGTAATTGAGCAAGTCACTCAGAAAAAGTACTATGTCGAGCGTTAATCTTTTTAGTTCCTAACCCTGGTTAGCAATGGTTTTTACAATCTCTGAAAAAAAATCTTGAATTAAGAACAATTGACTATGAATAACCGATGGCAAACTATTGGCAATATTAAACCACAAGAACTGATGGAAGGTAGATTGCAACTGCACTACGCGATTCAGTTTATTGCTGCTACAGGTTCTGCGCTTGCAGAGCCACTACCAGACTATAGCCACACCAGTCTGGAATGGAATCCCGAATTAGAAGTGTTGACTGGAGCCTTGATTCGAGCGAAAACACCGTTTCGGGTGGCTCTCGAACCCATTAGTTTGACGTTGATGATTCTGGATGAACAGAGTGATACTATTGCCGCGTTTCCCCTGCATCAAAAAACAATGACAGAGGGATTGAATTGGCTTAAGGAACAGATTTTTCAGCTAGGTGCTGATTCAGACAAAGTCTCGTTTCTTTCCTATCCGCCGGATGATTTTCCAGATTATGCCGTTGCTCGCGGCGTTGCTTTTGATGCAAGTGATGAATCAGCGCGGAAAGAACTTATGAATTACTATGCTAATACCCATCAAGTTTTACAAGAGATTATTGCTAAAACTGACGAAGCGTCATCTATCCATATCTGGCCCCATCACTTCGATATAGCAACGCTACTCTTCCTTCCTGGTATCAAGCATGGCGAACCAATAACCGTAGGAATTGGTTTGTCACCGGGAGACATCAACTATGACGAACCTTACTGGTATGTGTCTCCCTATCCTTACCCCGACACGAAAAATCTTCCCGCTCTTAACGGCAATGGGTTCTGGCACACTCAACACTGGGTGGGAGCTGTTTTGACGGCTTCTCGATTAGCGATTTCTACAGGAGGTGACGCCGATACAAAAGTGGCTGAGATGCAACAGCCGCAACTAAAAGGCTTCTTGAATTCCGCTATCCAAGAATCGATTGCATTACTGAAAGCTGAGTAAAGTTCCTGCTCAGCGAGCGCAACGACAATTGCCAATAGGAAGCGTATCTACTTCTAGCCCAAAAAAGCGATCGCACTTTACCCCATAAAAGCACGATCGCTTGCTTTGTTCGCGTTCCGAATAGGAATGGCACTGACTGAAGAACTCTCACACCCGATCGATCAACCCCTTGAGGATACTTTTCCCAACCACTCGGTCAGTGCCATTCTCAGATCGCGGAGCGTTGTTCAAAAACACATAACTTAGCGGTGTGCCTCTTCCACTTCAGCCACCATTAACAGCGTCTTCAGTAGAGAGTCAGGGTTCAAACTCATCGAGTCAATTCCCAGTTCTACCAAGAACTTCGCAAACTCCGGATAGTCGCTCGGCGCTTGACCGCAAATTCCAATCTTGCGACCGTTCTTCTTCGCCTTCTCGATTACCATCCGTACCATATCTTTAACCGCCTCGTTGCGTTCGTCGAAGATATGAGCCACCAAAGCGGAGTCGCGATCCAAACCTAAGGTAAGCTGAGTCAAGTCATTCGACCCAATCGAGAAGCCGTCAAACACTTCGCTGAACTGGTCAGCTAAGATGACGTTGCTAGGAATCTCGCACATGACGTAGACTTGCAGTCCATTTTCGCCGCGCTTGAGTCCGTGTTTTTCCATCTCTGCCAACACCTTGCGGCCTTCATCAGGAGTTCGGCAGAAGGGAATCATCGGGATAACATTCGTCAAGCCCATTTCATCCCGCACCCGCTTCATCGCTCGACACTCTAGCGCGAAGGCTGCCCGATATTTCTCGTCATAGTAACGAGAGGCACCGCGCCAACCGATCATCGGGTTTTCTTCGTTCGGCTCAAACTGTCTGCCACCCAGGAGATTAGCGTATTCGTTGCTCTTGAAGTCAGACAGGCGGACGACAACCGGATTGGGATAGAATGCGGCTGCGATCGTGCCAACGCCATGAGCCAATTTATCGACAAAGAAGTCTTCCTTACGTTCGTAGAGGTAAGTCATCTTGTAAATTTCCCGCTTGACCAACGCATCGTCGAGTTGGTCAAAGTACAGGAGTGCTAAGGGGTGTGCCTTAATGTGATTGGCAATGATAAACTCCAATCGAGCTAGGCCAACGCCGTCGCAAGGAATCGCAGACAGACCAAAGGCTTCTTCCGGGTTCCCCACATTCATCAAAAGCTTGGTGCGAGTGCGAGGCAAGTTACCCAGTTGAGTTTCTTGGACTTCAAAGGGTACCAAACCGTCGTAAACTCGTCCGGCTTCCCCTTCAGAACACGACACCGTCACCTCTTGACCGCTGGTTAAGACACCCGTCGCATTGCCGCAACCAACAATGGCTGGGATACCCATTTCACGAGCAATAATTGCGGCGTGGCAAGTGCGTCCACCTTGGTTGGTGACAATCGCACTGGCTTTCTTCATGATCGGTTCCCAGTCTGGGTCAGTCTTGTTGGTTACCAAGACTTCACCGGCTTGAAACTCGTCGATCTTGTGGACATCCAGAATAACATTGGCTTTGCCCTGACCGATCATTTCCCCGACTGCGCGACCCGTTATCAGCACCTCGGACGTTCCTTGGAGCTGATAGCTTTTCAGGACGCTACCCGACTTCTGGGATTGTACCGTTTCAGGGCGGGCTTGGACGATGTACAGTTCACCGGTGAGTCCGTCTTTCGCCCATTCGATGTCCATCGGAGTATATTGACCCCGAACTGCCGAATAGTGGTCTTCAATAATACAAGCCCAACGCGCTAACTGAAGAATCTCCTCATCGTTGATAGCGTATTTGGTTTGCTCGGACTCCGGCACTTGCACGTTCTTCGTCAGTTTCGTGCCACCGATGTCATAGATCATTTTGATTTCTTTGCTGCCCAAGCGTTTCTCTAGGATTGGGCGGAAGCCTTCTTTGAGAGTGGGCTTGAACACAAAGTATTCATCTGGGTTAACGGCACCTTGGACGACGTTTTCCCCTAAACCGTAAGCGGCAGTCACTAAGGCAGCATTCTTGAATCCTGTTTCGGTGTCGATGGAGAACATCACACCCGAGGAGGCTAAGTCGGAACGCACCATTTTTTGCACGCCGACGGAGAGGGCGACATTAAAGTGGTCGAACCCTTTAATCGTGCGATAAGAAATTGCTCGGTCAGTAAAGATGGAGGCAAAGCACCGATGGCAGGAATCTAAAACATCTTGAACGCCGAAGACGTTGAGATAGGTTTCCTGTTGACCGGCAAAACTCGCATCGGGTAGATCTTCCGCTGTGGCACTAGAGCGGACAGCGACATCCACCGCTACGCTTTCTTGTTTGCACTGTTCTTGGTATTCGGGGTCGAAGCGCTCGCATAACTCGGCTGTGTAACCATAGCGTTCGCACAGCTGTAAGTAAGCACTAGCGATCGCATCTTGCAAATCTTGAGGAAACGGCGTATTGAGAATCAAAGACCGAGCTTGCTTACCCCGTATCCGCAAGTTATTCACATCCTCGACATCCAGGTCAGAAAATAGCTCGCGCAGCTTTTCTTCTAGACCAGCACCTTCGATAAAGTAGCGGTAGGCATGTGCAGTGGTGGCAAATCCAGTAGGAACCCTGACTCCTTTCGGTGTCAATTGTTGAATCATCTCACCGAGAGATGCATTCTTGCCGCCGACTAAGGGAATATCGGCTATTCCTACTTCTTCAAACCAAAGGACCAGAGCTTGTTCTTTGGAGGGTTGATGAGACTGCACTTGAGGCACTGTAACCATAAGTATTTCCTCCTAGTCCTGATCTCAGTTTAGCGATCGCGAGTCTTCTCAGACTAAAGGAATAAGTATTTCTTCACTATTGGCAGTCTGTTCGCAACAATTAGAAACACAAGCGACAATCAGGTCTAAGCTAAGTTATCTAACCCCTCCCCGACATAGAGATTTCGTCACATACCTTAAAGTTTGACCCTCGATAATCAACCTGTCCCAGGGACGTGCTAGCGTTTGATCGCAGGGAATTCTTGGACTATCTACTTTCTCGTTGGCAATGCAACAACCTCCCTCAACTATGTCCCCATCACAACCTGAAAACCGATATCCCAATAGTCTTTATCTGGATTTGACCGCAACTCCAGTGTCTTCAGGCGGGACTCAACTCAAACAAATTGACCTGTACTTCACCATTGACTTTCACGAGCAATGGCAACCCATCGGTGCAGGACGCATCAAATTTGGCTTCAAAGGTGGCAAACTCCAACTGCATATCGAAAACGGCAGAATTCCCGATGAATGCCGTTACCTTAAGGGTACGCTCAAGCTTTCCCCAGAAAAAAACGCTCCGTTGCAGCCAGTGGTGTGTGAAGCGATCGCAACTGGCACCGAAGAATCTCCCGTCTGGATATGGCAAGGGAATGCCGGAGTGTCGGTTTTACAAGGCTCGCTCAAACCGATCAAACTCGGTAGCGTCCAGGTTACGAGTCAACCGTGCCGGATCGAAGCGCTCTTTACAGTATCGCCATCCGATATCTATCTCACCAGTGCAGAAGATCTATGGCTCCATCAGATTAGACCCAATCAGCTAGCGGTGATTGAGAGAAAGTTGGTTTTATTTCTCCTAGAGTCGAGACTTCAGCCTTACCTCAGTCGTGTCGTGTGGCAATATGACGATAACCAAGGCCTGCAAATGCTCAATCCATCGAATGCCGACGCCCAAACGCCAGGTGTTGACACCGCACAAACCGCTGCTCTAGCTGAATTAGAAGACGCGATTCAGCGCCTGATTGCCACTAAAACTGATAACTTTTTCGAGTTAGCGAAAATCGCCAATCTCGATCCCATTACGGATTTTGCAGGTGCTAAACTGCTGGGGGTCAACCTCAATGGTACCGACCTCAGTGGAGCTAACTTACATCGCGCCTATCTGCGGGGGGCAGACTTGAGCGATGCCGATTTGAGCGATGCCAATTTGGTGGGGGCAAATCTAGGGGGTGCGGATTTAAGTGGTGCCTATTTGAGCAATGCCGACTTGAGTGGTGCTGACTTCCATCGAGCAAGTTTAGCCTTAGCCAATCTCAGCAGTACCAATCTCAGTGGTGCGAACTTGAGCGAGGCGAATTTAAGCAGTGCCAACTTCAGCGATGCCAACCTGAATGAAGCGAATCTCACCCACGCTGACTTGCATCGAGCGAGTTTGATGTTAGCCAAGCTCAACGGTACGGTTTGGGAGAATACCAAAGTTGAAGAAGCGAGATTTGGAAAAAATTTAGGACTTTCCGAGTCCGACAAGTTGGATCTCCAGCAAAGGGGTGCTGTGTTTGAGGAGGATATCGACTCCGATTAACTAGTGCAAGAAGGCAGAAGGCAGAAGAATTTTCTTGCGTCTTGGTGTAAGCCGTTCATGAGCGACTGCTTATATGATGTCCGGTTAATTAGCCGTAACAAAATCCTGTTTGTAGT
>DATNPC010000881.1:0-3131 GCA_036703375.1 Allocoleopsis sp. | reverse complement strand
ATGGAAGTCTTCTGATAAAAAAACTGGCAATAGTAGTTTATTATCATCGAATTCTGTAGAAGCGTTGGAGGAACGCATTGCTAATTTAGAAACGATTGTCGGAAGTGAAGAAATCCATTTGCATCGCCGACTTCACCAAGTTGAGATGAGCGATCGAGGGAAAGAACTCTAAATCTCAACTCTCTTGGATTTGTGGTAGAAACCCCTGATTTTTGAGACTTGTAAATTGAAAGCTTCCTCAACTTACAATCCTTGAGACAAAACTGTTTTTAGGTGCGGAAGAACAAGAGTGAAAATCCACTGAAATACAAAATCAGCATCAAAGCACTCTCAAAGCCGATATTCCCGATTCCATGCTTTTCCCGACGCAACAAACCTAATAAGAGGATGCCAGTCATTAGGATAGTTAGCGCTACGACAAAAACTTGTGGAGTAGCCAAAGCATGATAAATAGAGCCTTGACGGTAAGCGACGTCAGAAAAAGCTAATAGCAATACATCAAAACTATTACCACCAATCACTCCTCCCACAGCTAAGGTGAGCGCTCCCTGACGCACGGCTGCAACTGTTGTGACTAGTTCTGGGAGGGAATTGGAAAGGGCTGTTAAGAGGCTGCCTACCAGGGATTCGGAAATACCCGTATGAACGCTGAGCGATACCCCAACTTCACTGACAGTGTAACCTGCGATCGCAACAATTACAGCTAAGGCAGCAAACTGCAACCACAAACTGATTAATTGAGAACCGTCAGATACAACCAGTGCTGGTTCCTCGATATGCGTTTCTTCAGTCGCTCGTGGTTTCCACATCGGTGTAGTTTGAGCCTCAGCAACTAAACGCAATCCCAAAAAATAAGTCAGGGGAATGATTAAAGTTGCTGGGTGAATTCCAAATACAACGATGGGTGGCCCCGCCATCGCTAGTAATGGAATTGCTAGCAGCGTCACTAAAACAGTAGCTTGAATTAACGTCGCAGCCGAGGCAGCAGCATGCTCCAAGTTGGCTTTACGATAAGCCATATCCGCAACCCCTAAAAAAACGGTTTGAGCCGCAATTCCCCCCAAGGCATTACTGATAGCAAGTTCTGGATGACCTTGAGCGGCTGCTGTTACAGACGTGACGATTCCGGCTAAAGAGGTACTACCGCCCAAAAACAGCGCCCCGACTACAGCCTCACCTAATCCTGTTGCATCCGCCAATTGGTCTGCAACTCTTGCCATCCTGGTGCCAGCCAAGGCAATGACTAAAACAGCGATCAAAAATAAACCGATACTAACTGGTATGGATTCGATGTCCATTAACGGCTCAACCTATAGTTAATTGTTAAAGTAACGTTTCGCTTTTGAGATGAGATCAGCTCTAAGCTTCATTATTTCGTGGCAATTCGGTCAGATGCCTGTACTCAAAGTCAGATGTACTCAAGCCGTTAGACTTATTTCCACTGTGCCTGCTTCAGTCCCAGGAATGTCACAATAACGAGTGTGATGCAAGCAGGAGAACTGATTTAACGTGAATACTCGCCGCATTGAACCCGGACCTGGTCAAGAATCTGTTTGGGATTATCCGCGTCCACCTCGCTTAGAAGACTCGTCTAGGCATATCCAGATAGTCTTCAATGGGGTTACGATTGCAGACACTCATCGTGCCAAGCGCGTTCTGGAAACTAGTCATCCGCCCGTTTACTACATCCCTCCTGAAGACATCAAGATGGAGTATTTAACCAAAACTCCCCAAGGCTCGTTTTGTGAATGGAAGGGTCGAGCAATCTACTATACGGTCGTTGTGAATGACAAACAGGCAGCCAATGCTGGTTGGTCTTATCCTAGCCCTACACCCAGTTTTGCTGGAATTGAAAACTACATAGCCTTCTATCCCAGTCGGATGGACGCCTGTTACATTGACGGCGAACAAGTACAGCCACAACCAGGAGATTTTTATGGAGGCTGGATTACGAAAGATATCGTTGGACCCTTTAAAGGTGGACTGGGAACGTGGGGATGGTAAGGAGTTTGAACTTTAGCGTGGGCAATACTCAGAACTAGGATTGAGTCTGATGGGAGAACCATCCTCGCTTTGAACCCAATGAATTATTAGCTACTTCAGCCCCACAACGTCTTCATACAAGGCTTCGATAGGGCAGTAAAAATCAACACTCGCTAAGTGTATTTCTTCTTCTTTACTATAGGGGTAGAGAACCCAACGTCCTTCAGAATTACGGCGAAAACACTCGACACTTATCCGTTCTTGATTGATGAGAACGTATTCTTGTAGAGTGTCTAACGTTCTGTAGTCCGCAAATTTATCCCCTCTATCAAACGCAGCGGTTTTGGATGATAGGACTTCAACGACTAAACATGGGTAGCGAATAAAGTCTTCATCGGAGGAAGAATTATCGCGTTCATCACAGGTTACGGTTACATCAGGGTAGTAATAAATATGAGCGGCTTCAATCTGGACTTTCATGTCTGCCATGTAAGGAATGCAACCACTCCCCCGCAGATGGCTTTTTAGCCTAGTAGCTAAATTAAGGGAAATGATGCCATGAGCTTTACTGGCACCTGCCATGGCATAGACTTCCCCTCGAATATATTCGTGCTTGATTGGGGAGATTTTTTCGCCTTCTAAATAGTCTTCTGGAGAGATATAGGCGTAGTTTGGGCTAACTGTCATTTGAGAAACACGCTTTTGAGCCGTGTTTTTATTTTAGGCGATCGCATAGTCAGCCCAGAAACGCGAAGGTGAACTCTTGACCAACTGTTCGCCGATCGAAAGTTCACCCTCACACTGTTGAAACCTGGAGCCAATCAGCTCATTTGCACGCTATCCCCTTGCACAATCGGAGAACGCCGTTCGGGAATGCCACTGATTTTTAGGACATCTCTTAGCGTCGGGCAGTACGTCGTTAAACCAAATGTTTCGGGATTGACAGGATTTTGATAAGTAAAATGCCGATAGTCCAGTGAAAATCGATCCCAAGCTGCCATCTGAATCCGGAACAAAATAATAAAGAGATTGGCAAGTCCGAGGGATAAGGGTACGCGGAAATAAATTTTCTTCCCCAAATAGGCACAAATTTCTTCAACCGCCCGGTCTACCGTTAGACAGTCATTGCCTAAAACCAATCGATTATT
>DATNPC010000880.1:0-6140 GCA_036703375.1 Allocoleopsis sp. | reverse complement strand
CGTTATATGTTCTACTATCGCCCCCTGCTCGATGAGCACCTCCACAACCTCTTCTTTAGTGGCACCGTACCAGATTAATTGAAAGTCATAGCGCTTAAGGATTGCTTTCCACTCCTCCTCAAAGGCCTTGTGAGCATAGACGTTAGCTTTATCCTCACAGTACAGAAAGACTCCACTTGGCTTAAGCACTCGACGGATTTCGGCAAGCGCTTCTCGCCAAGCTGGAATTAGATGCAGTAGATGTATCGTTAACGCAACATCAAAGGAGTTCTGCTCGAACGGAAGCGATGTGGCATCAGCGTTGAGCAAAGTCAGATGATTGGGTCTGCCGTGCAACTTGCGATCGAGTTCATCCATCATTTTCTGGGAGATGTCAACGCCAGTGAAAGAATACCCTCTTTCTACTATTGGCAAGGCAATTCGACCCGTGCCTATACCGGGTTCAAAAAATGTTGTTTGAGGTGTAGCCCCAACGAGACGCAGTATACACTCGGTCACTTGCTCAGAAACCGAGTGCGGCAAACCTCGTGATGCATCGTAGATGTTGGCTACGCGATCGAATGAGATACTCACAACAATTACAATTGGCTCCTAGTTAGAGATGGCATACATCAGATTTAACGGAATAATTGCGGATAAATCTGTCGCCAAGCCAAAACGGAAAAGGCACCAACCCACAGCAGTAACCAAATTAATTCTAAGAACCAGAATCCAGGCAATCCCAACGGCCAGCGTAATAAGTCAACGATGGAAGCTAGAGGAAAAAATTCTGCTACGCGACTTAATAAGGGTGGTAGCGTGCTGCGGGGAAAGTACGTGCCGCTCAAAGTGAACATGGGAATGACAAACAGAAAAATTGGCACATTAATTTGATCGACAGTTCGCACGGTTCCCGCTACAAACAGACCCATCACCGCAAACAGTATACTGCCCAAAATAATCAGGGGAAAAGACACCAGTAACTGCCAGCCGGAATAGAGTCCCCAGAACACTGCAACTAAACCGGTTAAAAGACCAGCAATGCTTCCTTTTGTCGCTGCCCATAGCCAGTCACCTAAGAACACTTCTGTAAAACTTAAGGGTGCGGTGAGCAAGCCTTGCCAGGTTTTTTGATAGCGCAGGCGGAAGAAACTGCCAAACGAACCTTCAAAAAATGACTGGAACAGCACTCCGATCGCAATCATTCCAGGTGCAAGAAACTTTAAATACGAGACAGTTTGACCATTGTAGTGAACATCTCCGACGAGTGGAGTTAAACCATAGCCAAAAGCAACAAGATATATTACCGGTTCTGACAGAGGAGGCAAACTATTCACTAACCAAGTTTTTTGATAAACTTTGGCATGGCGGTGCCAGACCGAGTAGACTCCCCAAGGTGTGACTGAAATGCCTTTCATTTCAATTTTAGATTTTGTATTTGAGTTTTGGATTAGTACTTGGTGATTGATTGCTGGTTACTAGTTAGACAACAAATAACCAACAACAAACAACAAACAACTATTCAAGCGATGTTCCAGTGAGTCGCAAGAAGACATCTTCTAAGTTGGTGCGACGGCGCGTTAGGCGTTCGGGTGCGATGGTATTGAGCTGTTCCCAAAGTAGCTGTGGATGGTCTACAGGTAATCCAATCAGGTAACTGCTACCGAAGGGACGATACCAAGTCCCGGCTTGTTGAGCCAAGTGTTGCAAGGTTGATTCGTCAATACCCTCGATTTCAACAACTTCTCGACCTACGGTGCGCTCGATCAGTTCATCGGGAGTGCCTTGGTCTATCATCTTACCTTGCTGGAGGAGGATGAGGCGATCGCATAATCGTTGCGCTTCATCCATATAATGGGTGGTCAACAACACCCCACAACCCCTCTGTTTCAGTTGCGTCACCAACTTCCAGAAGTCTTGTCGCGCATCTGGGTCAAGTCCAGTTGTTGGTTCATCGAGAAACACGATTTGAGGATGATTAATCAACGCTCGTGCTAATACCAGACGCCGCTTCATCCCACCAGACAGTTCATCAACCCGGTTGCTGCCATAATCTTGCAGTCCTACTTGAGCGAGTAATTCACCAGCTCGTTGGCGTGCTGAGGAACCTGTGATGCGGTAATGATGGGCAAAGTAAACCAAGTTCTCAAATACCGTAAAGTCTGGGTCAAGATTGTCTTCTTGAGTCACAATCCCCATCGAAGTACGGGCTTGTCGTCCTTGCGCTTGTAGCTGAAATGTCCCCAGTTGAACAAAGCCTCGACTAGGAATCACCGCTCCATATAACATTCCTACCGTTGTCGTTTTCCCAGCACCATTGGGACCCAGCAGACCAAGAATTTCACCCGGATTGAGGGTAAAGTTGACGCCTTGAACGACTTGTCGCGTGCCATACGTTTTCCATAAGTCATAGGCGGTTAGCGCCATCGATTCAGTAATTTGGCGTCCAGATGCAAGTCTCATCAGTTTTCAAATAAGAGTTCTTGGCTTTAAACTTCTTTATTCGATAATACTACAAACTGTAGTTTATTTGTAAATTACCCCTAATTGTCTCTCATCTCTCTGGACGGAGCTAGGAAAACCTTGTAGAGACGTTCGTGTAAACGTCTCTACAACTGGAAAGAGAACTCTACGAATAAATTTGATATAAGACTACGGGGGCGATTGCACGGCGTACTTCCTGCTACAGGCTCACCCGATTGGGTGATTGACGGCAGATTAGGATTGTGAATTTATTCACATCCAACCAAGATAGGGGCATGGCAATGCCATGTCCCTAGTTCATTCACTCGCGTAAAAACTAGTTAGATTTGGGCTGACTCTTATTCGTTTCCTGTGACCTTATCGACCAAGTTTTTGGCTCCTTCTACTAAACCATTTCCACCTGAATTGTCTTGTTTATAAGCTTTCAAATCTTCCTCATAAATTTTCTCGATACCTTTTTTGGGGTTGTTAACTGCTTCTGCCGCTTCTTCGTAAGCCTCTTCTCGTTGCTCTTCTCGAAGCCCTGCTTCTTCACTCAGCGTGTAAGCGCGATCGACGGCTTCATTGGATGGTCTATTCATCGATTTACCGGCTAAAGCTGGTCGATCAGAAAAAATGAATACACCAGACAAGCTGAGCAAACTGATTAAACCCAAAATTACAATCCGTTTACCAATAGCTGCAAAAAACTGCTGCATATAAATCTCCTTTTTTTCGTAGAACTGGGTAATGAGCGGAAACTAATAATTACCGATTTTTGTTTTGACTCTTCACGTCTGCAAAATAGAATCAAAACAAATCCTACGAATTTGATGACAGCAATCCTTCTGCCGGAAGACACATTCAACCTGTATCAAGAGGTACAAATTATGAATGCAACCGAATATGTAACTTACAGGGGCGTCTGACTGACTGTCTCTGGTTGCGTTGCTTGCTCAAATGCTTCTAGTACCGGAGCGGGAATGGCGCGCGGACGCATGGCGCGGGTATCGACCCAAACCCACAAGGCTTCGGCTGTTACCAGCAGTTGCTCTTCACCTTTTTTGCGAATTTCATAACGCCGAATCGCACGCGGTCCCCGCATTTCTTGCAGCCAAGTTGTGACTTCGAGAATATCGCCAGCAACAGCTGGACGGAGGTACTCAATCTCTACCCGGCGCAATACGAAGACACCACTGAGTTCTTGGTAGCGCTGGTGGTTAAAGCCGAGATGTTCGGAATGTTCTACAGCAGCTTGCTCTAGGTAATGTTGGTATACGGCGTTATTAACATGTCCTAAAGCGTCCATCTCGTGATAGCGCACGCGCAGTTGGGTTGTGAATTTTTGCATTTGAATTCGGGCTGTTTAAAAGAGGTATTCAATTTTAGAAAAACCAAGATGGGGGGGGAAGCCCTCACTGGGGGACGGAGTGCTTACCAAGAGACTCCCTGCACCAGGGTTGATTAGTGAGGTATGAGAGTTGAGTTTTTAAGGGGAGCATATCAATAGATGCAAATACATTTTCTTGTGGGGTGGGCATCCTGCCCGCCCCACAAGAACACTATTTCTACTCTCATTGGGATGCACCTGTTCTTAAGTCGAATGGCACTGAAATAACATAGGCTCGTAGTCGGCACTTCAGTGCCACAAGCGAAGACAGCGCTTACTACAAACGCTTAAGTCAGTGCCATGCAGTTTAAGCTCTAGGGCAAAAGCTTGCAAACTTGTTTGAGGTCTACGTTACCGCCACTGATGATAACGCCAATTCGAGCCTCGTGCATGGAGACGACACCTTCGAGGAGAGCTGTCGCGGCTAGGACGCCAGTTGGTTCGACGACAATTTTGAGGCGTTCCCACAGGAATAACATCGTGCGGAGAATTGCTGCTTCGGAAACGGCTACCATGTCATCGACGTAGTGCAACACTAGTGGGAAAGTTAACTGCCCAAGGCTGGGAGTACGAGCACCGTCGGCGATTGTATTGGGGTTGCGAACGGTTTGCAGAGTTTTGGTGTAGAACGAACGAGTTGCATCGTTAGCCTGTACGGGTTCTACGCCAATGACGCGGCATTTGGGTGAGAGCGCTTTGGTTGCGATCGCGCATCCTGATAATAAGCCTCCGCCTCCGCAACAAACGAGTAGAATATCTAAATCTCCGACTTCTTCAATTAGTTCTTTTGCCGCAGTCCCTTGTCCGGCGATGATATGGGGATGATCGTAGGGGGGAATCATCGCTAGTCCGCGTTCTCGTGCCAACTGCTGTCCCAACTCTTCCCGTTTTGTTTCGTTGCGATCGTACAAAATGACTTCTGCGCCATAGCCACGAGTAGCGGCTTGCTTAACTTCTGGCGCATCTTCCGGCATGAGGACTGTAATGGGAATGCCTAAGAGTTTTCCTGCAAGCGCCAGTGCCTGTCCGTGATTGCCAGAAGAAAAGGTAAGAACGCCTTGCTGTTTTTGGGCTTCTGGTAATTGAGCTAAGGCGTTGTAAGCACCGCGAAATTTGAAAGAACCCGCACGCTGGAAGTTTTCACATTTGAAGAAAACTTGGGCGTTGATGCGATCGTTCACGGTTCTAGAGGTTAAAACCGGCGTCCTCTGAGCAACACCAGTGAGGCGTCCCGCAGCAGCTTCAATATCGGCATACGTGACAGGAAAAGACTTCGTTTCAGTGGTGATAGATACTGTAGAGGTCATTGTCGGTAACCATATAGACAAATTTCTCCCCACTTTAGCTGTTTTTTATTTAGACTGAGGGGTTTTAGCCCTCGATCTCAAGAACTCTATCTTTAGTACTAGTGGTACTGGATCGAATAAGAGAGATTAGCGTTCTGGAGCTAAACCACAATCCCGAAAACGATTATCGAGTAGATTTATGATTGCAGGCGGACGATCGCACTATGCAGACTGGTAATTTCCTGAGCAATTCGCTCCAGTTCTGTGGCAATGGGAGTGCGCTCTCGAATCGCTTGCAGTGTGGGCGTTGCTGTACCTGGAGCGGACGCAAATTCTAATGCTCGCTCGGCATGAAGTCGTTCAACATGATCGCGAATCGCTTCGAGATAGGAATTGAAGTCCGGTAAGGGTCGAGGTGGGTGTCGCTGTTGCAATGCATTGGCTAAGTTCTCCAGAACCTGAACAACAGCGTCGGCAAATTGCTTGAGATCGGGACAGTGATACTCTCCACTCAATTCTCGGCGGTGTTCTGCCAGAGTCGTGACCGAATTAAACAAGCGGCGAAGATAGAGTATCAGCGTTGCGATCGGTTCAACGTCTCCTTGGACATGGCGAGGTTCACTAAACAAGCGTTGAGCTGCGGCTGCTGCGTTGGCATTCTCCAGTGCAGCCCGACGGCGCTTTTGGGCGAGCAAGTCAGCAGAGGAATTTTGGTTTGGGTTGAGATAGTTAGCGCTAGGCGAAGCCGGACGCAGCGGAGCGAGTATCGCTTGTTGAAAATAAGCAAGATTGTCTCGAATCGTCGTTTCCAATTGAGCGGGAAGTTGCTGCCGTTCCCAACGGGGGAACAACAGATAGCTGCCGAGCAGTGCTAATACGCCTCCAGCTAAGCTATCAGCAATTCGCATCACTCCAATCTCCCACCCACCTTTACCCGTCACATTCAGGAGCAAGATAATAGCAGGAGTGAGTAGCGTAATGAACAGGCTGAAGCTTAAAGGTCGCACTGCCACCGCCGTCAC
>DATNPC010000879.1:0-6170 GCA_036703375.1 Allocoleopsis sp. | reverse complement strand
GAGTGGCGTCCTGAAATTACCATTATCAAAGACTATGGGAATTTACCCTTGGTCAACTGCTATCCAGAACAGCTTAACCAAGTATTTCTAAATCTTCTTGCTAATGCCATTGATGCTCTAGATGAGCTTACCCAGAGCGAGTCCGACTGGGAAAACGAAACGAACTCCAGAGCAATTACTCTTCGCACGGAGATGTCTGATGATGGGCAATGGGTAAGTGTCCGAATTAAGGACAATGGAACAGGCATGACCCAAGACGTTCAGCAACAAGTATTTGATTACCTATTTACGACTAAACCGGTAGGGAAAGGCACGGGACTGGGCTTAGCGATTAGCCGTCAAATTGTGGTGGAAAAACATGGTGGTAAACTGACTTGCCTGTCCTCGCCAGGAGAAGGCTCGGAGTTTATGATCGTAATTCCAATCTAAACTCCGTCAAGCCCTTAATCCTATGGCATTTTGTTCTAGCTTAAAAATGTGAAACTGTTACGCTAACGCCAGAATCCAGTGCAGGAACTTCAAAATACGCAAGTGGATGGATTGGTTTCGGCTTCTGGTTGGGCTGCTCTTCTAGAAATCGATTGAGGGTAGCAATAGGATCTTGTAAGGCATCCAGAGGGTTAATTGATGAAGATTTTGACCCCTGTTGAACCGAAATTGAGGCAGCAACCTGGTTGAGTTGGTGAGTGGAGTAAATTACATCATTGGCATGACTATTAATCGTAGCTGGCTGGATCGCTAACATAGCAGCCTGTCCTCGATCGCTGTCGGCAGAAGAAGCACTAGCTTGGTCAGCCCAAGCCGGATGAGCGAATGCGATCGCGCCAAGTACGATAACTAAGGTTGTGAGCGAGCTTTTCATAATCTCAATTCCCTGATGTTGACTCGATAATTCAATTGTCCAATGAATTTTCTGTCTAGGGATGGGGAACAAGACGTTAGCACGACGTCGATCGAGAGTTCGAGCGATTTGCGATCGCTTAGCAGACCATTAGCCATAGCGGGAGGAGAAAGCATTCTCCTCCTGTTACCTTAAACTTAAGGCTATGTCGCCGATATTAGAGCGGAGACTTTCGTCCTCAGTTCAATCCCTGTAAGAGGTATGGCAGTATGGTTTGGTTTATTTTGATATTTTTGTTTATCTTGGCACTCTCTGTTACTCCATTGCTCGGTAGCTTCAATGTGCGTTGGTCGTTGCAAATTATGGTCGGATTATTTGTCGCTTTTTTTATTGTGAGTTGGATCGTACTCATTTTCTACCCGCGATTTTCTTAGTCATTTCGCAACGCACTCCGACTCATCTTTGGCAGCTAAGACGCTGTACCTGGAGTTTTTCTGATTCTGGACTACCCGCGATCGAGTTCAACGGGGGCTTGAGGGCCAACCATTTGCTCGGGTCGTACTAGGTAGTCAAACTCTTCGTCCGTAAGGAAGCCTAATTCAACACAGGCTTGTCGCAGCGTCTTGTCTTCTGTGTAAGCTTTCTTCGCAACTTTAGCAGCGCGATCGTAGCCAATGTGGGGGTTGAGGGCTGTAACCAGCATAAGGGAGTTGGAGAGAAACTGCTCGATCTGTTCGCAATTTGGCACAATGCCCACCACCATATGATCGGTAAACGCTGAGCAAGCATCCGATAACAACCGGATAGAATGCAGCAGATTGTGAATCATGACGGGTTTGAAGACATTTAGCTCGAAGTTGCCCTGAGAGCCAGCGATGCTGATGGCTGTATCATTACCCATCACCTGCACGCACACCATAGTCATCGCTTCGCACTGAGTTGGGTTGACCTTACCTGGCATAATCGAGGAACCGGGTTCGTTGGCAGGTAAGCTGAGTTCTCCCAAACCGCAACGGGGCCCAGAACCTAGCCAACGCAAATCGTTAGCTATCTTCATCAACGAGCAAGCTAGGGTTTTGAGCGTACCGCTGGCTGTGACGATCGCATCATGGGCGGCTAGGGCGGCAAACTTGTTGGGCGCGCTGACGAAAGGCAGTGCCGTGAGTTCTGCAACCTTAGCTGCTACCCGTTGGGCAAACTCAGGATGAGTATTGAGTCCTGTCCCGACAGCCGTCCCACCAATCGCCAACTCATACAAATCGGGCAACGCTCTTTTGATGCGTGCCAAGTCCTTGCCCAATTGGGAGACATAACCTGAAAATTCTTGTCCCAACGTTAAGGGAACCGCATCCATCAGGTGAGTGCGACCAATCTTAATGATGTCTTTAAATTCCTCCGTCTTGGCAAACAGTGCCTCTCGCAGTTTTGCGATCGCCGGGATCAGGTGACGATCGATTTCCTGAACCG
Source organism: Allocoleopsis sp. (assembly GCA_036703375.1). GTDB lineage: Bacteria > Cyanobacteriota > Cyanobacteriia > Cyanobacteriales > Coleofasciculaceae > DATNPC01. The sequence goes on along the minus strand of DATNPC010000879.1, from coordinate 3,862 downwards.
CTGCGATGTGCATGGCTGTGGGAAACACATCATTGGAAGACTGCGACATATTGACGTGATCGTTGGGATGAATCGGGTTTTTGCTACCCAAAACTCCCCCTGCCAGTTCTATCGCACGATTGGCAATCACCTCATTGGTATTCATGTTGGTCTGGGTACCGCTCCCGGTTTGCCAGACGCGGACTGGAAAGTGACTGTCCAATTTGCCGGAAATCACCTCATCGGCAGCTTGAATAATTAAGGTAGTTTTGTCCTCTGAGAGTTTTCCCAACTCTCGATTCGTCATGGCAGCCGCTTTTTTCAAGATGCCGAGCGATCGAATCATCTCTCTAGGCATCGTGTCATCTCCGATGGAGAAATAAACTAGAGAACGCTGAGTTTGGGCTCCCCAGTAGCGGTCAGCAGGTACTTCGATCGCTCCCATGCTATCGGTTTCAGTGCGTGTAGCGGTGGGAACAGTTGGCATTGGTTAGGCTCCTTCTCAAAGCAATTTAAGGACTTAGTGGTGGGGTTTGCTGTCCCATCGAATAACGGCTGCACTAAATCATTAAGCATCGTACCATTTATGTTCAAATTTCTCATATTAGCTACTGGTTAGGCTCAAGATTCTCATATTTCGCTACTGACTTAACCTACGACTTTGTGCAGATGAGGCTGTGTTAAGCTCATTTCACTGATGCGATCGCTTAGTTTCAATACTGAGATGGTTGTTAAACTCTTTAAAGAAATTAATGATTTAAATTAGATTTACTTTATCAGTATTTGAAGATACAAACTACCTCTATTTTCAATCCTATTATTGTCTTAGGTACATAGCGTAGGCTCAATAACTCAATAGTCATCCATCCTAGGAGAGATTGTAATAATCTCTCCTTAATTTAAACAATTAAAAGCTATCCTTACTATCACCAAGATCTGAAGTTAAGGCGGCTTTTAGAAGTCTAGCTAAAGATACCTTAAATTCCTTAATTGATTGGAGATGTAAGATGCTCGGACAAATGTGCTGGCTACCCTCACTCGGCTCTGATGGAGACAAAATTTTGCACTTGCGAACCAATCCCAGCCAACCTTGGCGACCCTATACCGCTTATCCACAGTATTCAGTTCCAGACTACAGAATTCCAGGCGGTTCTAAAGGATGGGCAACCTATCAAAAGCTCATGCGCTCGAATTGGACTTTAATCCCTAGTGCCAAGGCAATGCAAGAACTCACTCTATCTCACCAAGAGCTAGCTAATAAAATTGCTAGTTAATTCATATCAGGGTGTATTATCAGGGTGTATTTTTTTTACCTCCTATTTACTCCCCTCTCTGTTCCCAGTAGCTCCTCACCTTATTGTTCCATATCACATCGGTTAAGCCGTGCAATAAGTGTCTAGTTCAATGCTCGTTAAAAATCAAAAGATTGTTTAAGATAATTGTTTCACAGTCAACTGTAAGCTGATAAAACTCGATTTTACTTAATTAAGACGGGTAAAATAATCCACCCCACTAACATTGCTAAAAACTCTCATATTTAGAGTAGGAATTGCTCTAAATATGAGAGTTTTTATCTACCTTTGAGTTTAGTCTGATACAGGTTGCACTTCATTCAGCCGCAAGTTTTCCTTTACGATAACCTAGACTAGAACGGATAACTACAGAACAATCACAATGATGAAATAACTTACACGCATTCGCAGTTTGTAAGCGTATCGCGCTGCCATGCCCCCTGTACAGGAAATTAGGGCTTACTCAATCCATGCTGCTAAAAACTAACCACGAATAACCAACAATTTTTTATGCATCGCTTCTTACGCTTCCCGTCTCTAGTCACTCTAGTTGTCCGGATTGCTGCGGTGGCGATTGCCATCGGGTGCTTGCTATCCATCACGCCGGTTTTAGCTCAGGTTCAGGAGAAAGATGCTCCCACTGCTGCCATTATCCTTGATGGACGGCGGCTGCTTGTCGTAAGTCAGTCTGGGCGATATACGGCTGAGCAACGAGCGGAAGATGCCAATCGCGTCCTCCAGCAGAAGGTTAAAGCCGCAGAACCGCTCGTACCCGTGACAATCGATCAATCTCAAAATTTACCGATTATTAAGGTCGATGGCGCTCACTTGCTGACGGTTACTCCCGAAGATGCCCCACCGGGGAGAACAGCGAAGGAGCAAGCTCAAGTTTGGGCCGGACGCCTAGAACAGGCGATTAAGGAAGCGCAAGAACAACGAAGTTCCAAGTATATCCGACAGGCAATACTACTTTCCATTGGTTACATCATACTGGCGCTGAGCTGTAGTTACGCCTTGGGTTGGCTCTGGCATCGTTGGCTGCAACCGATGCTGCCGAGGGAGATGAGAGACTCCCAAGAACAAGAGCATCGTCCGCGCCTGAATGTCGAGCTTGCCGTGCGGATTATTCTGGCTGGCATTCGCGCTGCCCTACTGGTGTTCGCGGTTCTCTACATCACGAATTTGTTTCCTCAGACGCGGGAACTGAGCGGCAAAATTACTGATGCGATTGTTGGTAGTTTAGTTTCTAAACTCATTCCTCTGGGTAATACGTCTTACTCCGTCTTAGACCTATTCGTGTTAATGGGCCTATTTACGGGAGTCGTAGTTTCGGCAGGAACGGTCAAAAAGCTTTTGCGATCGCGCGTTCTCAGCTTTACTGGAATGAGTCGTGCTGCTCAAGAAACTATTGCCCAAGTTGCCACTTACGGCATGATCTTCCTCGGTACGATTATTGTCTTGCAACTGTGGGGACTTGACCTGAGTTCCTTAACTATCGTTGCTAGCGTCGTCGGTGTAGGTATTGGCTTGGGATTGCAGGGAATCGCCAAGGAATTTATCAGTGGTTTAGTACTGATTTTTGAGCGTCCGATTCGCGTTGGCGACTTTGTTAATGTTGGCGATTTGATGGGAACTGTCGAACGTATCAGCGTCCGCAGTACAGAAATTCGCACTTTAGATGAAGTCTCAATCATTATCCCCAATTCCCGCTTTCTCGAAGCAGAAGTGGTTAACTGGACTCACCACAGTCCTGTATCGCGGTTAAAGGTGCCAGTGAATGTTGCTTATGGCTCAAACTTAAGTGTTGTACGTAGCGCTCTGATTGATGCGGCAAAAGAACATCCCGACGTTCTGGCTGAACCTGCGCCTAGAGTGTTTTTTAAGGGATTTGGCGAGAATGCTCTAAATTTCGACTTGTTAATTTGGATTGCCGAACCTCGCAAGCAGTTTCGCATTATGAGTGACCTATACTTTCGGATCGAGGCGATTCTGCGCCATCGCAAAATTGAAATTCCCTTTCCTCAACGCGACCTCAATGTTCGCTCTGGCAGTTTACCATTGGAACTGTCCCCTCAGCTTGCAGACTCTCTCGCACAGCTTTCTAACGGTTTGACTCAATGGCTAGAACGACAATCTGCGATCGCAGATCGGGATAGACTAAGCAGTAACGGTACGTCTGACCAACAAAAAGAACAATTTCCCAACAGCTAAAACCTGATAGATGATTTGCGCGGATGGGTAGGTGTTTTTTGCTGAGGGGCTTGAAAAATGGCTGAACGGCTTGCTACTATTAATTTTGAGGCTCTTGACCTCAATTTGCCATCCGCGCATTTGCTGAAAAGCTTGCTGAGACTGATTTTGAGCTGATTTGCTAGATGGGGTCTTGCAAAACCCAAAGTCTGAAATGCTTGAATTTTTCTCAGCCGCGCATCTGAACCATGAAAACTATATACATCAAGTCTTTCAGTCACCTGCGGTTCCAACTAAACTTAATCCCTATCAGGGATTGAAACATTTACGCTACTTTGCTATCTAAGGTTGATTCCAACGGACAAGTTCCAACTAAACTTAATCCCTATCAGGGATTGAAA
>DATNPC010000878.1:0-4700 GCA_036703375.1 Allocoleopsis sp. | reverse complement strand
TTGATTGTTACCAGCTTGAGCGATGCGAACCTGAGCGATGCTGACTTGAGCGATGCTAATCTCATCGGTGCCAAACTAGGTATTGCTCAACTCAATGCTGCCAACTTAGTCGGTGCCAATTTGAGTGGTGCTGAACTCAGTGGTGCCAACCTGAACGACGCTTGCTTAAGCCATACCAACCTCATAGGTGCCGTGATGATTAAAACCAACCTACGGGACGCCAACTTGAGCGGCGCGAACCTGAGTATTGCCAACTTAATCGGAGCAGACTTGAGCGGCGCTAATTTGATTGGAGCGGACTTGAGTGGCGCTAATCTGATTGAAGCCAACCTGACTGGCGCTAACTTAAATGGAGCAAAGCTGTATCGAGCTAATCTTGCTCATGTCAAACTAATGGGTGCTGACCTCTCTAATGCTGACTTAAGCGATGCCAATTTAGCCAAAGCTGTCTTGACCGACGTAACGCTCGATCATGCCAAGCTTGAAGGAACTATTCTCGGTTTGGCTTACAGTCCTAGCTCTAAATTATGAATTGTCAATTGTGAATTATCAAATGATTTGTAATTCCACTGGGACAAGAACCCCCCACTAAACATTAAATTTTAGTGGTCTACGAGCGAGAGCGAGAGGGTGTCCAAATCTCCCTCTGAATGTCTCAATGCCTAATTCATCATTCAGCATTCATAATTTAATTTACTTTGGCTGCGTTTCTCCCAAGTACTTTTTCAAATAAGGCGAAAACACTTCATAAATCAGCGTTAGTGGTTGCCCATGATGCCAGAACAAGTAGTGACGACCCCAGAATGGACCTTTTTCTCCAAATGCGGACTCTAACGCCGCTGAATGACCGTAATAAATTCCCTGGATATCCCGATATAGCTCGCTACGCAGGCGAACTAGACTAGTCCAAATGGGGATGTTCCGATTTTGTAAATACTCATCTACATGGTTGGCATCCCACCAGGACGTGGCATAAGCTAGTCGCTGACCGGATGCTGTGCGTAACCATACCTGTCTGCGTAGCCTTGGTCCTGGTACGGCTTGGACGTGCTTGGGTGCGCCATCATCCTCCATGCCAACGATCGACATATCGATGACATCGACTTCGGTGGGTTCAGAGGTGAGTAGTTGCAGGTGACGAGTGGGGGAACCATCGCCTAAGAGTAACATTTGCCATGCTGGTGTCAGTTGACTATGAGGCAATCCTTGCTGAACAGTCTCTTCTTTGCCTTCCCAGATGGGTTCGAGAGCATGCCAAGTTGTTGCTACAGAGACGCTGTTTGTAGGGTTAAAAGTTGCAGTCATCTTATTACTAGCGGCGTTCCTTACCAATGCGCTTTTCCAGAGGAGACTTGTAGAACTGCTCTCTGTGTAGACTTGTTTTGAGACAGATCTACTCGCCATTGAGACACGAGTTCTTTACATAACTTAATTAATCCCTCTATATCATAGCGTTCCTGGTCACTTGCCGGGATCGCTCCAAAAGTAGGTTTTGGCGAAATCCTGTTAAATCGCGATCGCATTCTCGTCTGGCTTAAGTTGAGAACACAGGCTTCGGGCTAGAATAGCGATGTGATAGGCTCTAGACGGTAAAAATCCCCAAGATAACTCTACAGATCTTGCGTTCGGGCTTTCAGTCAAGAACCAAAATCAGCCATTTCGCTAATGTGCGGTAGGCATAGTCTACTAGACAATCTACTTTGAGAAAAAAATACTCAGTCCTGCCCTCCAGCATCCAACTTAGGAGGGCTATTTCTTCTCATTCTCAAGAGATGAATCGCCGCAATTAGCGATCGCTCTTAAGGGTTTGCTTATTTTGGTAGTGCGGATGGCGAGACTCGAACTCGCACAGCTATGCCACACGCCCCTCAAGCGTGCGTGTCTACCAATTCCACCACATCCGCGCAGTTACTCATTGTAGCAAACAATCTACTTGTTGTCACTTGGCAGATTTTTTGCTGAACATTTCACTACCTCTTACCCTTGCTATAACAAGGGTGGGTTGATCGGAGTTCTGAACTTTTGTGATTATACAGCAGTACGCCCCCGTAAGCACAACTGTGTTGAGTCAGTTGGGTCATGTGCAGCTATGGGATTGGTGGATGAGTACCTTGAGTTTTAGGGCTTTCGCAAAACTTAAGAAGAAAAGTAATCAACAACAGTACACGATCGCCTCTATCCTATCTGATACGGATGTAGCAGCACTGTTGTATGCACTTTTCAAAAATATTGATTGCCAATCGCGGGGAGATTGCCCTGCGGATTCTCCGAACTTGTGAAGAAATGGGAATTGCCACCGTTGCCGTTCACTCCACAATTGATCGGCACGCCCTTCATGTCCAACTGGCTGATGAAGCTGTTTGTATTGGTGAAGCCCCCAGTAGCAAAAGTTACTTAAATATTCCAAATATTATTGCTGCTGCCCTGACTCGCAACGCGACTGCCATTCATCCCGGTTATGGTTTTTTGGCGGAAAATGCCCGTTTTGCTGAAATCTGTGCCGACCATCAAATTTCGTTCATTGGTCCTACCCCAGACGCAATTCGGGCGATGGGTGATAAATCTACCGCCAAAGAAACGATGCAACGTGCCGGTGTGCCAACGGTACCGGGGAGTGATGGACTATTGATGAGCGAGCGAGAAGCCCAAGCCATCGCTCGTGAAATCGGCTATCCCGTCATGATTAAAGCCACTGCCGGAGGAGGTGGGCGCGGCATGCGCTTAGTTCGTGAGGAGAGCGAACTGAGCAAACTCTTTCTCGCCGCCCAAGGAGAAGCCGAAGCCGCCTTTGGTAATCCTGGCGTCTACATGGAAAAATTTATTGGGCGTCCCCGCCACATCGAATTCCAAATTCTTGCCGACAGCTACGGTAACGTCATCCACTTGGGCGAACGCGACTGCTCTATTCAACGGCGTCATCAAAAACTCTTGGAAGAAGCCCCTAGTCCGGTTCTCACTCCCGAATTGCGAGAAAAAATGGGGATGGCTGCTGTCATGGCAGCCAAATCCATCAACTATGTAGGTGCGGGTACGGTGGAGTTTCTCCTAGATCATTCCGGTGCCTTTTACTTCATGGAAATGAACACCCGCATCCAAGTCGAGCATCCCGTAACCGAAATGATTACAGGACTGGACTTAATTGCCGAGCAAATTCGCGTCGCTCAGGGAGAAAAGCTACAGCTAACCCAAGACCAAGTGGTGTTTCAAGGTCATGCGATCGAATGTCGAATCAATGCTGAAGACCCCGATCGCAGCTTCCGTCCTCATCCAGGACGAATTAGCGGATACTTACCACCAGGAGGGCCGGGTGTTCGCATGGATTCCCACGTTTACACCGATTACGAAATTCCGCCTTACTACGACTCCTTAATTGGTAAGTTAATCGTTTGGGGACCGAACCGCGACGCCGCGATTAAGCGGATGAAACGAGCGTTACGGGAGTGTGCCATTACTGGTGTACCCACGACACTCGGCTTCCATCAAAAAATTCTAGAGACACCTGCGTTTCTTGAAGGTGAGGTTTATACCAATTTTGTCGAGCAGATGATGCTCTCCCGTGAGGGCTAAGGGCAAGAGGGGATGAAGTTTATGGTTCGTCAAGCTCGATCGCTAAATCGGGCAGACCCTTTCCTCCTTCATCCTTCATCTTTCAACGATTCACGGCATCATTCTCAGCAGTCCCTGCTGACCGACAAGAATCTCCCGCAGCAGGCTGAAAATTCCAACCCAAAGAATTGGAGTAATATCAACCCCGCCTAGCGGAGGCACAATTTTGCGTAACGGAACCAAAAACGGTTCCGTTGGCCAAGTGACTAGATTCAATGGAAAGCGATTGAAATCGAGCTGAGGATACCAAGTGAGAACAATTCGGAAGATAAATAATAAAATCATCAGTCCCAGTAGAGGGCCGAGAATCCAGTTTGTGAGAGTAGCAGCAGTCATAAGTGATTGATAAAGGTCAAGCTTTTGCCTGAGTCCAGGCTGAGGTGACGGTTGAGAACCAAATTACTTTATTGACATCCTCACCGCCGTGGAACGACAGTGATTCCTAAACCTCACAATTTAGGTTTCTGCTTCTTTCCATTACTGGTTTTTCGCAACTGCCCTTTGGACTTATGCCCATCAGGTCTTATGTTCGCTCCACAGACTATCACCGCAAGCCCTGCGGCGAGAATATTTTGTGCGGCGTTGATATCTCGGTCATGATGCGTTCCACACTCTGGACACGTCCACTCTCGAACATCAAGCGGCAATTTATCGACAACGTGACCGCAGTTTCCACAACGCTTACTACTGGGAAACCAACGGTCAATTTTCACCAGCGTCCGACCGTACCACTGGCACTTATATTCCAACTGACGAACCAGCTCACTCCAGCTTGCATCAGCAATCGCCTGAGCCAATTTATGGTTCTTCATCATGTTCTTCACTGCCAAGTCCTCGACCGCAATCGTTTGGTTTTCGCGTACCAGTCGAGTCGTCAGCTTGTGAAGGAAATCTGTTCGAGAGTCGGCAAGTCGGGCGTGGATTCGGGCTACTTGAATCCTTGCTTTCTCCCTATTGTTCGAGCCTTTGACCTTCCGAGACAAGGCTTTTTGAGCTTGCCTCAACTTGTATCTCAGGCGCTTGAAATGTTTGGGGTTGGCAATCTTCTCTCCATTGCTGGTCGCAACGAGCGAGGTGATTCCTGCATCAATCCC
>DATNPC010000877.1:0-6052 GCA_036703375.1 Allocoleopsis sp. | reverse complement strand
ATTTGCAAAAAGAACTGTCCCGGAAAAATTTTCAGCCATTGCTTACGCTTTTGAACCTGAGAGCTTCAAGTAGGAAATTTTGGCATTTAACTACACCGTCTAGGAACGCCATTCCACACTTCTGCAATATTCTTTAAAAATAACTTGAAAATTACCCAGCTTCTTTCCGAACTCAGGATAGAGCGATCGCTTAATTGCTGCATCGCTCCTGAGCTAAGCTGATATCTGGCTCAAAATAACGAGTTCGATTGTCTGATTAAGTTTTATCAAAATTACCCTTTTGGGGTACATCCGTAAAATAGGATACAGACAAGCATAGAAATTCTTGTAAGAGCGTCTAGTTGTAATAGACCGTCTTCGAGGTAAGGTCTGTTCGATGCTGGAGAGACACAAATAGAGCAATTCTCGCTTGGGTGAGATACAGACTCATGGTTTTTTTGTTCATGGTTCATGGTTCATGGCTCTCAAGAAGCAATGAACCATGAACTATCAACTATGAACGAGCAACCTCTCCCATGTACTTCATGCAACTGAGAAACGCTATTTAGAACGGATAACTATCTATTTAGGGGGTTTAGACGGAAGCCGCCACATCCTCTCTAGCATTTCAATTTGTCGATCCAAATCGCTAGTGCAATCAACACGGCGTCTTTTATGTAGTATTGCTCCTACTATCAAACCCATAAAAAGTAAAATTCCTCCACAACCTAGAATCGTATTACCAATAATTAGAGATTGATTGGGAGAGTTGATCTGAATAGGTGTCAGTGACTGATGCGTGCTATGAGAGGAGCTTTGCATATTCTCTGTATCCAATAGTTTTTTAAAAAGCTAGGAGATTTTATCGTGAGAATGGGCTAATGTTTAGCTCACGATAAAATTCCAGCTGATTTAGTAAGTTCAAAAGATAAAGATTAGCCGAATAAATTTGATTACATAGATTGAAATAGAGAGCATTTGACTTAATGACTTGTGTTCAATTGAGCCTAATCGAATAATATTTTGCTTAATTTAAAAACGTCATCAGTTCTTGCGGGAGTTTATTTAAACCTTACTTAACTCGTCCAAATTATGAAGATTTCAAAGAAATAGCCAAAAATTGCCGGAATTCCTTTTTTCTGGGATCGAGCGTTACCCGAAATGCAATCGCTCTACACTCGCAGCCGATAGCCCATCGTTCTCCCTGCCTCGATTGGTCTTCCCCTCACTTCCGCTGCTGGTAACCTACTGTCTGTAGTGACTCTTGCTGGCCTAGCTTCTACCCTATAAATCGATAGAAAAAATTTTGCGACAAAATTTTTATGTTTTGGCTTGGCAGAAAAGGCGATCGCTTTTTCTGCCATTCGCAACAGTTACTGCTTCGCTCCAGTTATGAATTATGAGTTTTGAATTAAAGAATCTTATAACTCATGCAGTCCAAACTGTTAAGCATTGAGTCGCTGCGTAACTGTTTTCTGTCGAAGCTACTAATGCCGAATATGGTCGTAAATCTCTAAGTAGTCCTTACCTGGGTGATTCCAAGAGTAGTCGTAACTCATGCCTTGAATGACCAGTTCGCGGAATTGCTCGGGGTAATTATACCACAAGTATATAGCCCGATCCATTGCCGATTCTAAAGCCTGATTATCGCTTTCGTAGAACACATAACCATTGCGCTGTTCAGGCAGATGATTCTGGTCATAGTCTCGGTCAAACACAGTATTGACCAAACCACCCACACCTCGAACAATTGGCACAGTACCGTACTTCAAGCCAATCATCTGAGTGAGCCCGCACGGTTCGTAATTACTGGGAACCACGATCATATCCGCTCCAGCATAGATCAGATGGGACAACTCCTCGTTAAAGCCCAGTTCCAAATGAACGTCGGGGTTATCGTTCAAAACCCGCTTCTCGTGCTGGAAATGAGCATTGATTCCCGGTTCCGTCGCTGAACCCAATAGAACAAATTGCGCTCCCTTATTGAGGGCGTCATACATCGCATGATGAACGAGGTGAACGCCTTTTTGCTCATCTAAACGACCAATAAAGGCAATCAGGGGCTTATTGATATCCCGCAGTAAAAGCCGTTCGCGCAAGGCTTTTTTGTTTTTCGCTTTTCCTTCCAGGTTCTCCTTGGTGTAGTGAGCGGGAATGTAGCGATCGATTTCCGGATTCCAAAAATCACAATCAATGCCGTTGAGTACCCCGGTGAATTTATCCTGGTACACATGCAACGTGTGACCTAACCCATATCCAATCGGCGTGAAACGAGCTTCCCAGGCGTGGTGAGGCGAAACCGTGGTTACTGCGTTGGAGTATACAATACCCCCCTTCATAAAGTTTAGGGCAAAGGGGTTGAAGTTATCGCGCAGGCGATCGTACTGGAAGTAATAGGGTTCGTTATTTAACCCCGTTGCCCAGAGAATCTCTGTACCACCTATCCCTTGGTGTTTGAAGTTGTGAATGGTGTAGCAGACTCGCTGATTACCCATCTCATACTTGTAGCTCTCAAATAGCATGACGGGAACTAAGCCAGTTTGCCAGTCATGGCAATGGATTACATCGGGACGCTTATTGCTCTTCTGTAAAAATTCCAACGCAGCTTTGCTGAAGAAGGCAAAGCGCATGTTGTCGTCATTGCAGCCATAATAGCAGCCCCGATTGAAGAAATTATCCTGAGAATGGGGTTGGATAAAGAAACACAGCCGCCCGTGTACCCAGCCGCAATAGACAGAACAGTGAATTGCGCCGCCATACCAGGGTACGTATAAATCGCGATAGGCATCATGCAGCCCCCAAATATGGTCGTAGCGCATGCAGTCGTACATGGGGAGAATAATCTCGACGCAATTCCCCCGGATTTCTAATTCCCTGCTAAGTCCGTAAACGACATCACCTAAACCCCCAGCTTTGATGACGGGAGCGCACTCAGATGCGATTTGTACAATATACATTCTTTCTCCTCACGAAAAGAAAAATATATTTTCTTAACTTCACGAAAGTATATATTTTTTGCACGAATACGCAACCCAATCTTTTGGAATAAACCGCAGATTGGAACAGCAGGCAGTAGAAGTTGGATAATTCCGGAAAGCGTTGCCCTTACACGATGTCCGTTTTATTCTGTGATTCTAGGACTAAATATGGCACTATAACTATTGAGGTTGAGGTAACAGCGGTCAGCTTCTACTGGCAGTCGCTCCTTTGGCTTGATGGTTTCTCCACTTCATCTGCCACACCTTCATGTCCACGAGTCTCCTGCACGAATGCCTTAGCCCCTCCCTGGTTTATGGACTCAATAATCGTAGAGTGGGAGAGTGGGTATTGCCGACCAACGAGAGAATCTAGTTTTCCAGTTCTATTCGGCAATGCCCACCCTACATCGACAAGATTGTTGGCAGTGGTGCGAACTATGAATCACTCAAGTAGACGCCCATACCTTAAAACTTACATAAAGTTATCCTGGTTTTTATCAGTCAAACTCTTCTACTCACTACTGTCTGCTGACAAAAACCAAGGATAAACTAGGCAAATTCAGAGCGCGGCAGATTACCTCATTTCAACAGGAACTTTCATCCCTTCTGCTGATAACTTGCCGTCTGGATCGATCGATACACCTTCAATAAACGAACGCAACATCCAAGCCATTTCCTCGTGTCCTTCCATCAATCCGGTGAGGAAGTCAGCTGTACCTTGGTCGTGATACTTCTCAGCACATTGATCGACATGATCGCGCAGATTGCGGATTACCTGTTCGTGATCTTTCACGAGATTGTCTACCATTCCGTAGGCATTAGGCAGACTGCCAGCATCTTCTTGAAGAGAAGCGTATTGCAGAAATCCTTTAGCGGTACCCACTGGATAGCCACCCAAAGCGCGAATCCGCTCGGCTGTGGAATCAATAGTTTCTGTTAAAGTCTGATATTGTTCTTCCCACAACTGGTGCAAAGAACGGAACTGTGGTCCCACGACATCCCAGTGGTATTTTTTCGTTTTAATCAACAGTAGGTACATATCCGACAAGTCGCGATTTAATAAGTCAACCACGCCTTGACGTTGCTCATCTGATAAACCTATATTTAACGGGCGCATAATTTTGTTCTCCACAGTTTTGTCACTATAGTTATTGCAACAAATTGATACACTCGCTTCATCAGTCGAATGGGAGATTAATAGAACGGTCTGTAGGACGAGTCTTTGAGCACCCAAATTGAGAAATATCAAGCTTTTTGAGGATTGCCAACGGGACTTACTTTCGCACGGTGAAGGAGTTTGTCTCCTTGGCGGTATCCGATGTAACGTACTCTCACCAAATCACCGGGTTGTGCCGTTCCTTCCATCAGTTGATGCAGGTGCGGATCGTAAAAGATTTCTGAACCTACAGAAGCGATCGCTTCTACTCCCCATTCTTGCAATAACTGCTCCACAGGTCGCACCAACGGTAATAACCTCGCGGCTGGTAACTGCTGATTCTGTTGTGCTGCATAAGCCGCCGTCGGCCATTGCACCAGCCAAGATTCCAGCACTTGTAAACTCGATTGCTGAAATTCCTGCCTTAAAGTCTCGCGTTGCTCTTCCAATTGCTGTTGCAATCGTTGATATTCTTGCTTGAAGGCTGCTTCTTCACCATCACTTTGAGAAGTAGCAGGGAGAGATACAGAAGAAAACACGGTTAGCAACTCGTTCACCGATACTTGCAACGCTTGAGCAAGCTTGAGCAATGTTTCTCCTCGCAATTGCAACACCTGTCCTTGACGCAAACGCCTCAAGAGCTTCTCTGAAACCCCAGCGCTTTGACTCAGCTGCTTATACGTTGAAAAACCCAACGGTTGCATGAGTTGTTGCAATCGCTGGGTGTAATCTTGCGGTGAAGAGGAAGCCATTTAAAAAGAATTGAGAATAAAAAAGTCAGACTAAGACTCAAGATAACCGTTGTTCAGTCCTACTTTTCAACTTCTTTATCTGACCTCTACCTTCTGCCTCATTTTCAGAATAGATTTAATGGTTCAACAGCGTCTTACTGAGCGTTGATAATGCTCCGCAACATCCAAGCTGTCTTTTCATGAACGCGCAAGCGACCTGTCAACAAGTCTGCTGTAGACTCATCGCCTCCTTTTTCCGCGATCGGGAATACAGAGCGTGCTGTCTTCGCTACGGCTTCGTTACCTTCTACCAGTAAGCGCACCATTTCTTCAGCGGAAGGAACTTCGCGAGTTTCTGGAATTGAACCTAATTCTGTAAACTGGCTGTAAGAACCAGGGGCAAACACTCCCAATGCTCTGATTCTCTCAGCAATTTCATCAACTGCTGTCGCTAGCTCTGTATACTGTTGCTCAAACATCAGATGCAGAGAATTGAACATTGGTCCAGTAACGTTCCAGTGGAAGTAGTGCGTTTTCAGATACAGCGAGTATGTATCTGCTAGTACGCGTGAAAGTCCTTGGGCAATTTCTTGACGGCTGTCTTCTGGAATGCCGATATCAACGGGTAAGGTTTTTTCTTGAGCTTGCATAGTTGTCTCCTATCTCAAAAACTTAATTCTTTAGTTCAGGGACTAGTCACACGCCTCCTGATGGTAGGCAAGTACCAATTCGTTGTGAATCATCCCTAAGATGGATGCGGCATTTGGCAAAAATTGAAGTCACTAAGCTAAATGCCTCTGTAAAACTGAGCGAGGGGCGCGGCGAACTCGGCAACGGATCGTTTCTTTACCAAGGCGCTGATGAGCCTCAAATCTATGGCAACCCGAAAATCCGTAATACTGACCATCCACTTCTAGAACATCGATGGGTTCGTGCAATCCTTCTTTAGCGATCGACTCCATCAGTGCCGCTACCTTCTTTGGGTCGTTAGCTCGCGGCAGAGGACGACGAATTTGCGCCAGAGGAATCTCTCTTATGTCTACCATTTTGCGAGTTGCTACCTCAGTTCCAAATCCTTACTTCTAAATCATACTCGTTATGACTTTAACTTGCAAGTTTTTTCACTGGGTAGGGTAGAAAATTTGCACTCCTACACCGCTAGGGCGTGTCATCAATTAGCTACACATCCCGTACCAGTAGTGAATTCT
>DATNPC010000876.1:0-6177 GCA_036703375.1 Allocoleopsis sp. | reverse complement strand
GTATAAGAATGGCACATTTCACCCCCCAGCCCCCCTTATTAAGGGGGGAGCAAGAGAGAATAGGTGCCAAACTCAAACCCAATTGGTATAAGGTGGTCGTTGACCTACTTAAATAGCTCCGTTTCGCTTCTGGTGCCACTGCCAAGCATGTGCCAAGATGCTTTCTAAATCTGCATATTGGGGTTGCCAGCCAAGGATACGCTTCGCCTTCTCAGCACTACCGACGAGGTTAGGCGGATCTCCTGGGCGACGGTCAGCCAGAGTGACTGGAATGGGATGACCTGTGACAGCACGGGCGGCTTCAATCACCTCCTGAATCGAGAATCCCCGTGCATTGCCTAAGTTAAACACTTCTGTACTTCCTCCTTTGAGCAAATACTCTAGGCCCAGAACATGGGCTTGTGCTAAGTCAGTGACATGGATGTAGTCTCGGATGCAGGTGCCATCGGGGGTATCGTAGTCAGTCCCATAGATCGAAATACTTTCCCGCTTGCCCAGTGCAGTCAACAATACCAGAGGGATTAGGTGGGTTTCCGGGGTATGATCTTCTCCCAGACGCCCTTGGGGGTCAGCACCAGCAGCGTTGAAATAGCGAAAGCGCACGGAGCGCAAACCATAGGCGCGGTCAAAATCATCGAGTATGTGCTCCACCATCAGCTTACTCATGCCGTAGGGGTTGATCGGCTGTTGGGGCTGATTTTCTTGAATAGGAACTTGTTGGGGTACGCCATACGTAGCGCAAGTGGACGAAAAAACACACTTTTGGATTCCAGCATCGTGCATTGCCTCTAGCAGTGTCAGCGTACCTGCTACATTATTGCGATAGTACTTCGCTGGTTGTCCCACTGACTC
This sequence comes from Allocoleopsis sp., assembly GCA_036703375.1. Taxonomy (GTDB): domain Bacteria; phylum Cyanobacteriota; class Cyanobacteriia; order Cyanobacteriales; family Coleofasciculaceae; genus DATNPC01. Next base: position 5,325 of record DATNPC010000876.1, on the reverse strand, counting down.
ACCCACATAAGCATAGGCGGCAAAATGCATAACGGCAGCAAATTCTCGTGTCTGAAAAAGCCGATCCAGCAGAGTTCGGTCTCTAATGTCTCCTTCAACTAGTTCTACTTTTAGCACCGTCTCGACTAAATCGCGATGACCGTAAATTAAATTGTCTAGAACGACTACTTCATAGCCCGCATCTCGCAGCGCTAGAACGGCATGAGAACCGATATAACCTGCGCCACCTGTTACCAAAATTGTGGATTGTTGCATTATGAGAAAATTCTTTGCTAGTAAACGAGGAGCCAATCAAACCTGTTGTAAGCTAACTGAAAGTACGTAAGATACATCTCAGTTCGTGGATTACCCGATTGGTACACCCTTTAAGATTGAATCCAGCGATGAATACTGTTGAAGGATAAGCTCGACAAGCCGTACTTGGATACCTCTAACCTGTAGCTTGCGATTATCCTGAACGCCAGGAAGCACTAAACTCTATTATTAGTACTTCGCTTCGACCAATATACTTCAAAATAGTTATTTTTTCAATTCTATTATCGAACGGTTTTCAAGCTGTCAGTTTTTTCTGTGAATAGGTCAGTGAAGATACTCAGCACTGTGCGATCGCGTACCTTAATATTGACGCTGACGGACATTCCAGACTGAAGAGGAATCTTGCGCTCCTTAACCATCAGTGACTGACTATTTAATTGAACTTTAGCCGGGAAACTATAGAATGGTCGAATTTGTTCGGGAGGGAGCGCATCAGAACCAATCCAGATCAACTTTCCTTTAATGTCACCAAACTCGCTAAATGGAAATGAGTCAATCCTGACATCAACAGGCATTCCTTCTCTAACAAAACCAATATCTTTATTCGTAAGATAAACCTTGGCCACGAGAGAATCTTCCGGCACAATTTTCAGGATTGGTTCAGTTGAGTTCGTGACGAATCCGGGGCCTGCTGGTTTGAGATCGAATACAGTGCCACTAACCGGCGCTCGTAATTCTTGATAGTTTAAATTCATCTGAGTTTGGCTGAGCTGACCTTCAATCTCTGCCATCTTTTTCTCATTTTCGACAATCAGTTTATTAAACTGACTGTCAATTTCCGCAATTTGTTTTTCGTTGGTGGCAATCTGAGTCGTTAAATCTTTTTGAGATAGTGCTACTGTATTTTTCAGCTGTTGCTTCGCCTGATCCATTTTCAATTGCAGGCGTCCTCGTTCCTCCATCAGTTGCAGCACCTCGGCTTTGCGGGTTTTGACTTCCTGTTGCTGCTGCAAGTACTGAATGCGGGGAACTCCACCTTGTTGGGCTAAGGGCGTCATCTGATTGAGAATCCCCTCCTCCACACTAAATCTACTTTGGGAATTAGCCAGTTGAATTTTGTTTTGCTGGAGTTGTTTTTCGAGTTGTTCGACTTCCAATTTATTAGAAGCAACCCGAGAGTTGAGTTCTGCGGCAGAAAACTGTAAGCGCACTCGTTGTTCGGGATTGAGATTTGCACCGGTTTCGTCTCCAGCAAGCTGAGTGCGATACAGTTGATTCTCAGCAACCAGTGCTTTGCGGCTTTCCGCCAGAGACGCGATTTCTACGGGGATTTTTAATTGAGCATCCGATCGCCGAACGAGGTACTGGGGATTAGAATTGCTGATGATGGAGCGATAAAACTGGTTTTCTTGGGCTAATGTGGCGCGAATTTTATTATACGAAGCGAGTTGGGCGCGAGCAACGGTGGGATCGAGTCGAACCAGCAAATCTCCTTTGTTGACGTGCTGCCCATCTTTGACAGGAATTTCTTTCACAACCCCGCCCACCGGCGCTTGGATTTCCTTGACAGCACCTTGGGGTTCTAATTTACCTTGAGCGGGAACCGCTTGCTCGATTTTGGCAATGCTTGCCCAAACCAGTCCGAACGTCGTTACCCCCATAATGCTCCAGAGGATGGCGCGCGACCAATTGGAGGATTGCCGTAGAATGACGGGTTGGTCGAATTGACCGTTCGAGCGATCGGATTTACCGTTGGGAGAAGCGCCATTCATTGGCTCTTGATTATCGGTTTTGAGCGAGGCTGGCGGTGAGTTGAGAATCAATCGGTGGTTTGAATGCGATCCATTTTGCTGGTTCATGACAGGCTCGTGCGCGTAGGGTGTTAAAGTATTGTTTAAAATGCTGTTGCGGCTAATAGCGAACTCCTAAGTTTATAGTTGAGCTTCCTGTTGTCGGTAGAGGCAATAGTATCGACCTTTTTGGCTCATTAATTCTTCATGAGTTCCCTGCTCTACGATCGCACCTTTATCCATCATCACAATAATGTCAGAGTTGCGAATAGTGGTGAGGCGATGGGTGATAAACAACACTGTGCGTCCTTGAAAGGCTTGGGCGAGATTTAAACACACCTGCCGTTCCGTGTCGTAATCCAGAGCACTCGTTGCTTCATCTAAAATCAGCATGGCAGGGGATTGCAACACCGTCCGCGCGATCGCAATTCGCTGGCGTTGTCCCCCCGATAATGCTGAACCCCGCTCTCCTACTCGCGTGTTGTAACCGCTGGGCAAACCCATAATAAAATCATGAGCTACAGCAATTCTAGCGGCCTCAATAATTTCCTCCGAACTAGCATCTGGATTGGTTAGAGCAATATTTTCCTGAACTGTGCCATCAAATAAGAGGGTTTCCTGAGGAACAATCCCAATCTGACGCCGCAAGGAATACAGTTCGACCTTACTAATATCGTAGCCATCCACAATAATTCGACCGGCTTCTGGATCGTACAGTCGGGGTAGGAGCTTCGTCAGGGTACTTTTACCCGAACCACTCTGACCCACAATCCCGACAAACGCACCGGCAGGGATTTCTAAATTAATATTGCTCAGTTGCAACGGCCCGCTTGCCGCAAAGCGAAATGAAACATTTTCATACTTCACTGTTCCCTGAACTGGAGGCAGCGTAATATTATGACGGTCGGTTTCGTCCGCTTCTTGTGGCGTATCGACGATATCGCTCAAGCGTTCCAGGGATAGGGCTGTTTGCTGGAAGTTCTGCCAAATTTGGGCGAGTCGGAGTAAAGGGCCGGTAACGTAGCCAGAAATGATGCGGAAGGCAATCAACTGACCCAGGGTTAATTTTTGATCTAATACTAAGTAAGCTCCCACCCAAAGCACCAGTAGAGCAGAGAGTTTGTTTAAGAAATTACTCGCCGAACTGGCGGCAGTGGATGTGAGAACGGTTTTAAAGCCGTCACTGACATAACGGGCATAGTGTTCTTGCCACTTCCAGCGCGATCGCAATTCTATGTTTTGAGCCTTCACCGTGGAAATTCCCGACAGAACTTCCACGAGATACGATTGGGTTTGGGCTTGGCGTTCTGCCTTAGTGCGTAGTTGTTGCCGCACGATGGGGGAAACAACAATAGTGAGCAACACGAACAGAGGAATCACCGCCAGCGTCACCAGCGATAACAGCCAGCTGTAGATAAACATGACGACAATGTAGACCACAGAAAAGACGGCGTCTAAGACTACCGTCAATGCTGTCCCCGTGAGAAACTGGCGAATATTTTCAAGTTCGTTGATGCGAGTCGATAATTCCCCAACCGGTCGCCGTTCAAAATAGCGCAACGGCAGGCGTAATAAGTGGTCGATAATCTCCGAACCCAACGCCATGTCAATGCGATTCGTTGTATCGACAAATAAGTACGTTCGCAGACTAGTTAAAACCGCCTCAAAAATCGCGACTCCTACGAGTAAAACACCTAAAACGTGCAGTGTATCGATACTGTTTTGGACGATGACTTTATCGATGATCACTTGGATCATTAAGGGATTGACCAGACCAAACAGTTGCACGAAGAAGGACGCGATTAACACTTCCGTTAAGACTCGGCGATAGCGAATCAGGGAGGGGATAAACCAGCGCAGTCCAAACCGTTCTTTGGGAGTTTCTTTGGTTGTCTTGAGCAGGAGTACTTGCCCATCTTCTCCCCAGTCTTGGAGGAACTCTGAGGGTTTGAGGCGTTGAATTCCCCGTTCTGGCACCGCTAGCACGAGGGCGCGCTCGCTGCTTTCGTAGAGGAGAGCAAAGCTGTTCTGCCAATAGAGTATAGCTGGCGTGGGCAAGCGGGTCATTGCCACACCGGGGACGTTAGCCAGTTGGGCAGAAAGTCCCATCATTTCAGCCACCGCACCGCAGTGCATTAGAGAGATATTGCCACCCCGCGATTGCTGGTTAGCCAGTACGCGGCGTAGCATATCCTGACGGAAGGGCATGCCAAAATATAGCCCGAGCATTTGGAAACAGGCTAAGGGAGCTTCAACTGGACCTTTGCCACGCACAAATGGATATTTTTGCCGAGGTTGTTCGCTGTAAGCGTAGCTACCCGAACCTTCATTCGGTCGATCTAACGCGTAAGGAATGTCGATTTGTGCTAAATCTACCGGGGTATCAGAGGGGACTAGTGCCAGACTTGAGGTGGCAGGTTGGAGAATTGATGCTGGAATTCCCACCAAGCGAGTGAAGCCCGAACCTTTGACTTCTAGATTGGCAATAGCTTCTGAGTTGAGACAGGTTCCTACGGGCGCATTCGCTACTGCCCCCCCACTGACCAACCAAACTCGGCTAGGGTCAAGCTCGCTGGACATGCGCCTGCCGCGCGGTAAATTACAGACAACGGCGTTTGACCAAGCTTCTAGCGCTAAGTCTTTGAGATGGCTTTCTCCATCAGCGCGTCGCTCTAGTTCTGCCCCTAAAAGCTCGAAAACTTCGATCAAGCCACAGCGCGAGCGAAAGACATCTGCAATCGCAGAGTCGGAGTCCAACAGTGCCAGGAAGTCAGTCGCATTAAGGGTTAGACAAACGGATTCCGTAGATGCGATCGCAGTTTCACAAGGTACTCCCCTGACTAAACCGACCCAACCAATAATTTCTCCTGGTTGCAGCAGCTTTAGCGTTACGGGTGTAGGGCGTCGGGGGTCGTAACCCAAAAGGCGTGCTTGCCCCTGAAACAGTATCGCGACTTGGGCCGGCATCTTCTCCCGGACAACAATGGCCTGACCCATGCGATAGCGTAGTAACTGGCACGTTTGTGCCAGTTTGGTCAGTGCTGCCGATGACAACCGATCGAACGGATAGATGCCAGATAGAAATTCTTGTATTGTCGTCGTATAAGTCATTAAGGCACCAAGTGGTAATTCGCTTAGTTTGTAGAATTAGGATAGGTTAAGAAAAAGTAAAGTATTGAGTTTATTTTTGTTACTTTAAGTACAGCGTTTGACCAGCATAATCATTACCTGAATAATATTGATTTGCCAACAGCAAAAGCTCAAGTTTTAATCTACTAAA
>DATNPC010000875.1:0-4644 GCA_036703375.1 Allocoleopsis sp. | reverse complement strand
TTGAGCGATCGCTTTACCATTGTTCAAAATCGATTCTCAGGGTTTATGAAATGTTGGAGTATTTACTGTTACATCTTTAGGTTGACTCTATTATTAACTATATCTAAGTATGACCTCTCCATTCTCCCTATCAACTTGTGTCACCTGTCCACCTTGTTTTAAGAGAGAGTGCTGATTTTTGATAGTTCTCTCCACAAGCGGCTGGTTAGCTCTTGGCTCCCCAGTTAATACTGTCGATTCACCTTATCTCTCAAATCTTCTCTTAGGAGTCATAGTTTTATTTCATTCTTTTTGCGATTAAAAAGCCTCTATCCAATTTTGGTATTTTTCTGCAAAATATTATTTTTGGGGTTCGCCAGGATTAGAAGCTACTGCCGAAAATAATTATTTATTTTTTCTCTTAGCAAAAGAATCGCGACTCTTAGAGCGCTGCCCCCTGTCCCCTAACAGCACAACCGAGTGAAAAAGCTCAGTATTATTTTTGTACGAACCCTTAAGATATCAATACTTACAGCCTTGTTTTTTTGAACTTTTGCTGCATGCTATTGAAGTTTAGAGTCAATAGCGGTAAGCTATCGAATTTACTACTTTAAGAAAAAACTTTGCTCTTTCACCAAAAATTAAGTTAAACATCAAAGAGCGCACGACTAGACAGAAACTATCTGCTATTTCCCCCCAATCTCAGCTCCTACAAGAATGACCTCTACAACTTACTCGATCATGTGGGACATCGTTTTTCAGCTCGTCAGCGCGGCATCTATAGGTTTGATAGTTGGTTATTTTTGGGGGAAGGGAAAAAAAGCTTCCTCTTCCTGTCAAGCTAGCAATTGTCTTTACTTCGATAGTCTTCAGGAGTGCCAACGAGCCAAGGAATCCCTGCGGGAAAGCCAGCGCACGCTAGCTACTCTGTTGAGCAATTTACCGGGTATGGTTTACCGATGTCAGAATGACCCGGACTGGACGATAGAATTTGTCAGTGAGGGCTGCTATCCGTTGACGGGTTATCACCCTACGGACTTAATCGGAAGCAACACTGTTTCCTACGCGCAACTGATTGTCCCCGAAGAACGCGACTGGGTATGGAATGAGGTGCAAGTCGCTTTGCAAGAGCGTCGTCCTTTTCAGCTTACCTACCGCATTATTACCGCTACCGTAGAAGAAAAGTGGGTTTGGGAACAGGGTTGTGGGATTTTTTCTTCTGAAGGAGAGGTGCTAGCGCTCGAAGGGTTTATCACAGATATCACGCAGAGCAAGCGATCGGAAAAAGCGTTACAGGAGAGCGAAGAACGGTGCCGCCGCCTATCTGAGGCTACGTTTGAAGGAATTGTCATTCATGACAAGGGCATCATTCTCGATGTAAACCAAGCGCTTGCCCGGATGTTGGGTTATGAGACGAGCGAGTTGCTAGGCATGAATGCCTTTGAACTTGTAGCACCCGAATCACGGGATTTGGCATTGCAGTATCTTCAGTCTGGCTATTTGGAGCCTTACGAAGTCGTTGCTGTGAGAAAAGATGGCTCTCAATTTCCCGTGGAAATTCAAGCCAAAATCATTCCTTACCAAGATCGTCGTGTCCGAGTAGTAGCCGTTCGGGACATCAGCACGCGCAAGCAAACCGAGGAGGAACTGCGGCAGGCTAGAGATCAGCTGCGAGCCGTTTTAGATGCGATGCCTGGAAGTATTAGCTGGGTTGGTTCCGATTTGAAATATCTGGGCGTCAATCGCTATTTAGCGAAAAGCTTCAATCAACCGCCAGAATTCTTTGAGGGTAAACCGCTGGGCTTTCTTCAACCGGGTTCCCGAGTCAGTGAGTTTTTGCGCGAGTTTTTTGCTAGCCCCGAGTCAGAAGCCTCGCTGGAGTTGGATTGGAAAGTTGAGGGTGCTCCCTCACACCATTTATTATTTGTTGCCCAGAAGTATCTGCAAGGTAAAGCCGCTGTCTGTGTTGGCTTTGATATTACTAGACGCAAGCAAGCCGAACAAGAATTGCGCTACAGCGAGGCTTGTATTCGAGCGCTCTATGAGGTGACAGCAGCTCAAGACTTAAGTTTTGACCAACGCCTCCAGAAGCTCTTAGAGCTGGGATGTCAATGGTTTGACCTGGATACTGGACTGTTGGGACGGATTGATGGAAATCGCTATGATGCGATCGCGGCCTTTGTGGCTCAACCCCAGACGAGTGGCACTGGCTCAAGCCGTAGGTATGGCGACAACAGCACAGCTGTCAAGTCTGGATTTGGCAACCTGAGCGCACAACTCGATTCAACTGAACCAGTAACCAGTTTTCCACAGGAGCACACAACAGCGTTGTCAGCACTCCCGCTACCAAAAAGTTCTGTCTTTAAGTGGGAACCCAAGTACTGCCCTCAAAGCTGGCAAACTCCGAAGCTGGTAAGCCTGGAAGCCACGTTGGCGTCTCAGTTATACAGTTATTGTGTCCGCTCCCCTGCCCAGATGGACACCTACTTTCGCACGCCAGTGACAGTCGCTGGTAAGGTTTACGGCACCCTCAGTTTTTGGAGCGATCGCAAATGTAACCGAAAATTCAAAGCAGTAGAAAAAGAACTGCTGAAGTTGATGGCGCAGTGGATTGGGGGCGAGATCGAACGCCAACAAGCCGCCGATGCCTTACAGCAACAATTTCATCGAGCGTTGCTGCTCAAACAAATTACCCAGGAGATTCGTCAAAGCTTAGACACTCAACAAATATTAAAGACGACAGCCAAGCAGGTAGGGCAAGCCTTTGGCGTCAATCGATGTTTACTGTTTAGATATGAAGCAGCGCGGCCGTCTCGGTTATGCTGTGTCGCCGAGTATTTAGCAGGCGAACATGCATCGCTCTTGGATTTATTGGAGCTTCCCGTGGCTGGGAACCCTTACCTAGAGGAAATTCTGGCTCAAGATCGGGCGATACCCATCACGAATATCGATACATATCACTTATTGCAACCCGTTGTTCGCCTGTTTCAGCGGCTGGGTGTGAAATCATTGTTAACCGTTCGCACGTCCTATCGCGGGCAACCCAATGGCGTGATTAATATTCACCACTGTGACGGGATTCGTAACTGGCCAGAGGACGAAATTGAGTTGCTTGAAGCTGTAGCCGACCAAGTCGGAATTGCCTTAGCCCAAGCTCGCCTCTTAGAGCAAGAAAAGCAGCAGCGCCAGCAGTTAGCAGAACAAAATGTTGCTCTAGAGCAGGCCAAACAGGTAGCGGAAGTGGCTAACCAAGCCAAGAGCGATTTTCTAGCCATGATGAGTCATGAAATCCGCACGCCAATGAATGGCATCATTGGCATGAATAATTTATTGTTCAAGACTCTACTCACTCCCGAACAGCAAAACTATGCCCGAACGATCCGCAGTAGCAGCGAAACCTTACTCACGATCATTAACGATATTTTAGACTTGTCGAAAATCGAATCCGGCAAGCTAGAGTGGGAAGAGCAGCCGTTCGATCTGCGAGCTTGCGTGGAGGGCGCTGTCGCTCTGCTAATGCCCAAAGCCACGGATAAAGGCTTAAGATTGCATCATCATATTTCACCACAAACCCCACCCACGCTAGTGGGAGATGTCACTCGGTTGCGCCAAATCCTGCTGAATCTCCTGAGTAATGCCATTAAGTTTACCGAGACGGGAGAAGTGACGATATCCGTCAGTGCCTATCAACTAGGTAGCTCGGTTTCCCAAAAAACGATTATGGCTGATGGACAAGAGGAAGCGGGAGTGTGGTCAAAACCGGTTGGCGGAGAGAGAGATGGGGGAGACAAGACTTGTTCGTCTGCCTCGTCTGCCCCGTCTTCTGCTCAATTTCCCAGGCTGTATGAGCTTCAGTTTGCCGTCAAAGACACAGGCATCGGCATTCCTCCCCAGCAAATGGATCGCTTGTTTAAGCCATTTAGCCAGATCGATGCCTCAATGAGTCGGCGCTACGGCGGGACGGGTTTGGGTTTGGCGATTAGCCAACGACTGTGCGAACTGATGGGGGGTTCGATGTGGGTAGAGAGCCAAGGCGCATGCGCTGGCAATCGTCCCTTCAACTGGGGACTAGAGACTGAGCAAGACGTGGAGGTTCAGGAACAGGTAGGGACAGAGACGATAGAGACACGCAGTTGCCAAGACGCTCCTCATGCCTCAGATAATCTCTGTGCATCTTCTTCTCCTCAATCTGGCTCTACGTTCTATTTCACGATCGTTACTCCTGGCTACTCGGTTGCGGGGATAGCGAGTGAAAAAAGCGATCGCTCTTCTGGCGAACTCACTCCAGAGAACTCTCAACTCGCGCCATCCAATCGATTGCGAATTCTTTTGGCAGAGGACAATCTCGTGAACCAGCAAGTCGCTCTGTTGACGTTAAACCAGGTGGGATATCGAGCCGATGTAGTCAGCAATGGCCGAGAAGTACTTGAAGCCTTGCGCCGTCAACCCTATGACGTAGTGCTGATGGATCTGGAGATGCCCGAAATGGATGGATTGACAGCAACCCGTCTGATTTGTCAGGAATGGCCTGCCAATTTCCTCGTTGAGGAGGGCGACAAAGAATTATCCGTCCCTCCAATAACGACCTTAACTCCTAACTTGAATGGGGAGATGGGGAGACGGGGAGATGGGGAGATGGGGAGACGGGGAGATGGGGAGATGGGG
>DATNPC010000874.1:0-7273 GCA_036703375.1 Allocoleopsis sp. | reverse complement strand
CGTGCCTTTTGAACAGTGAACAGTGAGCAGTGGCCAGTGACCAGTGACCAGTGACCAGTGGAGAGAAAAGTCGTTTGATCTCCACCAGTAACCCCTTGCGGAGGGGGTTTGGGGGGATGACCCCCCAATCTTGGTTTTTCCCACTAAAAAACCACTACTTTTCGCCTAAGTCAGTGCCATTCCACTGAGGTTGAATTCCCATGCAGCACCTAGTTAGTCATTACAGACTCGACAAAACCTCCCGTGCTGCCTCCAATGTCCGCTCAATATCTTCATCAGTATGAGCAAGAGAGGTAAATCCTGCCTCAAATTGAGAGGGGGCTAAGTAAACACCCCGCTCTAACATCCCACGATGGAAGCGGCTGAACTTCGCCAAATCAGACTTTTTGGCATCCTCGTAGTTATGAACGGGTTCGCCTGTGAAGAACATGCCAAACATGGCACTGATGGAACCACCTGTCACTTCATGACCTGTTTCTCTAGCCACTTGCAACAGCCCGTCTGAGAGCTTCTTGGTAATTTGCTCGAGTTGCTCGTAGGTACCCGGTTTTTGCAACAACTCCAGCGTCTTAATGCCAGCCGTCATGGCTAAAGGATTACCGGAAAGCGTTCCTGCCTGGTACATCGGGCCAGCGGGTGCCACCAGAGACATGATATCCTTGCGTCCGCCGTAAGCGCCCACGGGTAAACCGCCGCCAATGACTTTACCGAGTGTCGTCAGGTCAGGTGTAACACCAAATTTTTCCTGCGCGCCACCGTAGGCAATTCGGAAGCCCGTCATCACTTCATCAAACACTAGCAATGCGCCATACTCCTGAGTGAGTACCCGCAAGCCTTCCAAGAAACCAGCATCAGGGGGAATAAAGCCAGCATTCCCGACGATTGGCTCTAGAATGACACCAGCAATCTCCTCCGGATACGTTTCAAATATCGCTTTAACTGCTTCGAGGTCGTTGTAAGGAGCCGTTACGGTGTTGTTGGTCGCAGATTTGGGAACGCCAGGAGAGTCAGGTAAGCCTAAAGTGGCAACACCCGAACCCGCTTTAACGAGTAGCATATCCGCGTGACCGTGGTAGCAGCCCTCAAACTTGAGAATTTTGTCACGCCCAGTGAATGCCCGCATCAAGCGTATCACCGCCATACATGCCTCCGTCCCAGAGTTCACAAACCTCACCATTTCAATGCTAGGAACGGCATCAATCACCATTTCGGCTAGCACATTCTCCAGCACGGAGGGAGCGCCAAAACTCGTACCTTTCTCTAGAGCATCGTGCAGGGCAGCAATGACTTCCGGATGAGCATGACCGCAAATTGCCGGACCCCAAGTTCCTACATAATCGATGTACTGGTTGCCATCGACATCCCAGATGTAGGCACCTTTGACTCGGTCAAAGACAATGGGTTGTCCGCCCACCGACTTGAAAGCCCGCACTGGAGAACTGACTCCCCCAGGCATCAGCTTTTGCGCGGCAGCGAAGATTTGTTCTGATTTGGTAGTTTTGATGGTGGTATTGACCAAGTTTTTCTCCTTAAATAGGTCGTTTATAGGTCTCTAGTTGTAGATCGGGGTCGGTCTTGTCACGACCTCCTATGCTAGATGATTATCTTACTCAGGAACTTTTGAGAATATGCGATACAAAACGAATCAAGATTGAGCTTGACCAGTTTGCCCTCGCCCTTCAGCTTTGGACTACGGTGTACAAACAAGTTTTTCTTGCCCCCTCGCATCCCCTAAGCCTGGGGGACTTTGAACTTCGGTTCCTGCCCAACTTGGGGAGTAGAGGGGCTAAATCCAGCATCCGTCAGTGAAATGCGAGATGACTGTAAACGGTAGCCAACTTAAGGGGTATTGTCTTTCTCAGCAATCACCTAGCATTGGGGGTCGAGGCAATGCTCTGGATTTCTAGTCTTCTAAGACATTGCGTTTACACCAATCAGTGAGCTAGACCAAGGCATTGCGAGCATTCATCTCAGCCGAACTACGATCGCAAGCTTCACCGCACTAGATGACCGTCTGCAATGATATCGTGGACGGATGAGTCATTGTGTGGGATGTCCCCCCTTATGTTGTCTGCATCTGAACCGAATTCGTTACACCAATCCATTCCCGTTGAAGCTATTCGCTACGATGAACGGGGACTAGTGCCAGCTATTGTGCAGGATTATTTGGATGGCACTGTCTTGATGATGGCGTGGATGAATCGGGAGTCCCTGCAAAAAACCCTTGAAACAGGCGAAACTTGGTTTTGGAGCCGCTCTCGTGCCGAGTTGTGGCACAAGGGAGCAACATCGGGTCATCTGCAAAAAGTGCGATCGCTTCGTTATGACTGTGACAGCGATGCCTTACTCGTTACCGTCGAGCAACTGGGCGATATTGCCTGTCACACGGGAGAACGCAGTTGTTTTCATCAAGTGGATAGTACAAAAGCAGCACCTCCAGCCGATACATTATCTCAAGTATTTGAAGTCATTTGCGATCGCCGCGATAACCCAGCAGAAGATTCCTACACCTGCAAGCTGTTTGCTGGAGGAGATAACAAGATTCTCAAGAAAATTGGGGAAGAGTCCGCCGAAGTCGTGATGGCTTGTAAGGATGATGACAAGGATGCGATCGCGTCTGAAGCTGCCGATTTGTTCTATCACACCCTCGTCGCTCTAGCGCACCACGGCGTCGAGTTAAAAGCCGTTTATCAAAAATTGCAACAACGCCGCAGGTAGTTCTTCCCACGGCGTTGCCAAGTGAATAGATTGGTTCATCTGGGGTAATCATCAATTACCCCATTTTGATTATTAGGCCTGTTGCAAAAGTCAACTTTCGCCCCCCCAGCCCCCCAATTCTGGGGGGAGAATACATTCTCGCGTCCCCCAGAATTGGGGGATTTAGGGGGCATTCAGGATTTATGCAAGAGGTCTATTGGTTAGGCAGCATTTGGCTGGAGTAAGCGTCTACCTGGAAAGCGGGTGTGCGATTGCTGTAGTCGGTTTCAGTGCCAGTAATCGACTCAGCGAGTTTTTCAAAAGACTCAGAACGCCAGTTACGCTCGTGGATGGGCTTAGATTGTTCGCCCCGGAAGTACGCTTGAGTGCCAATCAGTGCAGCAGCAGCCCAACCAACAACAAATAGGGCAATCAGGATAATCATGGCAGTTCCTCCGTAAGCTTTGTTTCGTTTTGTAACTCTTTATGCAAATAAATGTAACCGATGTTTTACAAAAGCGTCAAGTTACGGTAGATATCCCCTTAGGTAGAGTTAACCTCACCTGGGTTGCCATGAAGATTGTGCTGTTGAAGGTGGAGTCAGAGGTTTGTACGATCGCTCAAAATTTCGCAGCCCGTTTCGGTAACAAGCACGGTATGCTCAAACTGAGCCGCGAGGGAGCGATCTACAGTCTCCATCGTCCAGCGATCGCTTAACAGGCGCGTGTGCTTAGAACCCGCACTGAGAATGGGTTCAATCGTGATCGTCATGCCAGCCCGCAGCTTGACATTGGGCATTTCACGAGTACGGAAGAAGAAAACAGAAGGCTCCTCGTGGATATTCCGTCCCACACCATGCCCCGTTAAATCTTCCACGATGCTAAAGCCGTTGGCTTCCACATGGTCTTGAACCGCACCAGCAATATCCAACAGGTAGTTTCCTGCTTTGACTTGCTCAATTCCTACGTAAAGAGCTTCCTCTGCAACGCGAATTAAGTTAGCTGCCTCTTCCGAGACTTCACCAATCGCCAGCGTAATGCAAGAATCACCTTGAAATCCTTGGTAGCAGGCGCAGGTATCCACCTTTAGCACATCACCATTGCGGAGCGTTCGCTTGGGACTGGGGATGCCATGCACGGCTTCATGATTAATGCTGGTACAAAGCGTCGCAGGAAAACCTCGATATCCCTTCAGGCTAGGAATTGCCCCCATCTCTCGGATGCGCTTCTCTGCATAAGCGTCCAAGTCAGCCGTCGTCATACCGGGCTTAACTCGCTCTGATATTTCTTTCAACACCGTTGCCACAATCTGCCCTGCCTGACGCATAATCGCGATTTCACGCTGCGATTTGATTTCAATTCCACGACGTTGCTTGTTGGTAGGGGACGGCTGAGGAGATTGAGAAAGGAGTTCGCCCAGAAGGTTCATGATTTTACAAAATAAGTTTAGATTGCTACCTTAGCATACCCTAGCATAGCTTAGCTTCTCGTGCGAAGTGGTAGGGTAAGGCGTTACTATACGTACAGTAGACACAACAAAAGAAGACTCGAATGGGCGGTAAAACTTCACTAGCTGGTGTCACAACCTACATTCCACCGGAGTGGAAAAAAGAGCTGGAAGAGTGGGCGGAGGATGAAGAACGCTCGGTTTCTTGGATTCTCTTGAAGCTGATTGGCAATGCGCTGGAAGAGCGGCGTCAGAACGCACAACCGACAACCAGCTCAGAACGTCTCGTAGCGGCTGGCAGTGAAGCCAAGACAAAGTGAACGGCTAGTGGTTGCGGGAAGTCTACAACGCATACTTCTATGCCTCGCGATCGCAAGGTTCTGAGTTCGGTTTTGAGGGAGCACTTCACGAATGGGACGCCCTCTAAGATAAAATGCTCGCTCCAGTTCTGGCGGCGTGAGTTGAACAAAAGGACAACTTCGTTATTGTCGATCGCTTTTTCGCTCCAGTTCTAAGTCATCCCAAGATGCTGGATCGTTTAACGGTTCCAGGTGAGTTGTGACAAATGTATTCGGCAAGGCTCTTGCGATCGCTAATTCAATTTCCTCACATAAGTGATGACCGCGCTTCACCGTCCACTCTCCAGGTACCAGGACATGAAACGTCACGAAGCGACGCGCTCCAGCTACTCGCGATCGCATAGCATGAAACTGAATACCCCTCTCTTCGTAGGGTACTAATGTATCCATGACGATTTTCTGTTCGTGAGCAGGTAATGCTGCATCCATTAACCCCGAACCTGTTTCGCGCAGGAGTTTCCACCCCGTCCATATGATATTAGCTGCGACGATTAGAGCGACGAGCGGGTCCAATACCAGAATACCCGTCACTTTCACTAAGACAACGCCGAGCAAAACTCCGCCGGAAGTCCATACATCTGTCAGCAGGTGATGGGCGTCAGCTCTTAAGGTAACAGACCTTAACCGTTTACCAGCTTGTAACAGCATGAGGGCAACGCCACCATTAACGGCTGTTGCTAAGAGCGAAATAGCCAATCCCCATCCCACCTGTTCTAAGGGTTGGGGATGTAGCAAGCGTCCCCACGACGTATAAGCAATACTCGCGGCGGCAATGATAATCAGTCCCCCCTCCAGTCCGCTAGAAAAATATTCAGCTTTAGAATGACCGAAGGGATGTGTCTCGTCAGCAGGCTGAACTGCTTTTGTGAGTGCCCATAACGCCACTACAGCTGCTACTAGGTTGACGATGGATTCGATCGCATCGGAGAGTAACCCCACTGAGTTCGTCAGAAAGTAGGCTCCAAACTTCAGGGAGAGCGTAACGATCGCTGCTGCAATTGACAGGAAAGCGTAAGAACGTGGGGAAGATCGGGTAGTTGCCATACCTCACAACAGGCAAGACTGTGTCAAGAAATTTTAGCTTACGTTTCGCTACATCTTTCTAAAGAGGGACTTAATTACGGAATACAGCTTACGAATTACTAACCGATCCAACCTAAAACCTTGAAATTTCAAACCAATTCCCGTCTCTAAGTAGATGAGACTGACGGAAAGTATCTCGTATTTTAAGTGTGAGTTAGCAAGGAGGCAAGCGCAAGGATTGAAATTCCTTAAAAAATACCAGTGTCGCTACACCTTTCCTTGGCTCAAAGTGCATCTTTTCCAACTTCAGTACTCTCCTAGTAATTAGACAAGGAGCTATCAGGATCTATGGCCAATCAAGAACATCTCACTTTATTTATGAAAGATGTCATTCTCTGGAATCGATGGCGACAGAGCAATCCTCAAATTAAGCCTGACTTCAGGGATGCTGATTTTAGTGGGAACGACCTGAGAGGGCGTAACTTTAGTGGTGTTGACCTCACTGGTGCTGACTTGCAAGGAACTGACCTGATTAAGGCTGATTTTAGCTCCGCTGACCTCAGCGAAGCTGACCTGAGTAATACCGATCTCCGGAAAGCGAAGCTCGTCGAATCTGAACTCGATCGAGCTGACCTGAGTGGCGCATCCCTCCTCGGTGCTAATCTCAGCGGTGCTAATCTCAGCGGTGTTAATCTTACCGATGCGGATCTTACTGGCGCTAATCTGAAAGGAGCAACTATGCCTGATGGTGGAATTCACGAATAATATCTGCCAATTGCAAAGTTTTTCTACTGAATACGACTTCATACTTTGCCTGACTCAGCTAGCTGTACTACGGTAAGTTTCAGGCGGCGGTCAATCAACCTCTTGCTGTCCGTCCGGCATGGAATTGGAACAGTAAGCTTCATTCCCTTGTGCGTGAAGCAGTTGACCTACTGAATTTAGAATCACAACTGGGGAGAAGAACCTTTCCCCAGTTTTTGCGGTTGCGATCGCGTTCAACGATTTCAAAACTACTCGTGTCAATGCTGCTGGCTGGTAGCCAATCTATATCAAGCAAGTCATATTTGAAGTAAATCTTTGAAGCTAAATTTTGCATGGTAATATGGCCTCTAAAAACGATTACGAGTCAGCCTTATATCAAACGGGTAAGACAGCGGCAGAATTCTTAACGGAAATTCTGAAAAAGAAAGAAGGTGAATTGACAAAAGAAGAAGAATTAAAAATAAATATTGCATTAAAGCTGCTGGCAATGATTCATGAGGCGGCTCAGCCGAGTGACGTCAAACTTCATTCGTGAAGGCGGCGTTAGCCGTATTACCCTAAGCCAATATCCAGGAGCATCAAAACGACAAAACCTAAAATGGCTCTAATTGTTGCTTTTTGCTCCTGACCTCGACTGTGAGATGCCGGGACGAGCTCGTCGCCAATCACGAATAACAAGGCGATAATTCTATGATTTATAGCAAAAGGCAGAAGGCAAAGGGCAGAGGGCAAAGGGCAGAAGGCAAAGGGCAGAAGGATGATTACTGGTATGTCGTCGTTTCACCCATTAAATCTGTCCTAACCTTGATGGCGACTGCTATACTCCTCATAATCTATTGTGATGTTTGCCCAACCAATTCAGAATTAGCGAATTGACAGCTTCCGGTTTTTCATCATGAGGACAATGACCGGCGTTGGCAATCCCGACAAACTCTACATCCTTGCCGTTCTCACTCTGCTGTTGGTAGACTGCTGCTCCAGCA
>DATNPC010000873.1:0-24571 GCA_036703375.1 Allocoleopsis sp. | reverse complement strand
AAAAATACCTAGAATACAGACATTATCGAGTCTTTGCGATCGCTCTTAAAAAAACCCGATGAGTGAGCCACAACTTCAATGGCAAGTTTCGCCACTACCTGAAATACCTCAGTGGTTCTTGGAAGCCGTAAAACGCCACGTTCCAGCTTCAGATGGGCGTTATGCGGCTCAACTGTTGTGGCAACGAGGAATTCGCGACGCCGAACAACTGCCCGGATTCCTCAACCCAGAGTTCTATCACCCGGCAAGCCCTTTTGAATTTGGGCAGGAAATGCACTGGGCAGTCGCACGCTTGTTGCAAGCGTGCAGGACGGGTGAAATGGTTGCGATTTGGGGAGACTTTGATGCCGACGGCATCACTTCAACGGCCGTTCTCTGGGACGGTTTAGGGCAGTTTTTACCTCAAGAATGGCAACTCATTTACTACATTCCCAATCGCCTCACCGAATCTCACGGATTGAATTGTCAAGGGATTGACCTGTTGCAACAGCAAGGTTGCCGGTTAATCGTCACTTGCGACACGGGCAGCACGAACGTGAGTGAAATTGAATACGCTCGCCAATTGGGTATTGATGTCATCGTCACCGACCACCATACCCTACCCGTCGAACGCCCGCCAGTAACAGCAATTATCAATCCTCGCTATTTACCGTCTGACCATCCACTTTTCCATCTTTCTGGTGTTGCTGTTGCGTACAAGCTGGTCGAAGCGCTGTACCAAACCTTACCCGATGTACCTCAACAGCCTTTAGAAAGCGTATTGGAATTGGTAGCCATTGGTCTGATTGCCGATTTGGTACAACTGAGCGGTGATTGCCGCTATTTGGCACAACGGGGCATTGAACAGTTACAACAGCAATTGAAAACCCGCACTCGTCCGGGTGTAGCCCGTTTATTAGAATTATGCCAGCGCAGTGGCGATCGCCCAACGGATATTTCCTTCGGACTTGGTCCTAGAATCAATGCAGTTAGCCGAATTCAGGGCGATGCGACGTTCTGCGTTGAGTTGCTCACGAGTACAGATGAAGAACGCTGCGAAAAACTAGCGATAGAGACAGAATTAGCGAATACTCGCCGCAAAGCCCTGCAAAAAGACGTTACTCAACAGGTTAAAGCTAAACTGGCACAACTCGACCTCTCAACCACCAGTGTCATTGTTTTAGAAGACTCGCAGTGGCCTGTTGGTGTTCTAGGGTTGGTAGCGGGTCAAATTGCCCAAGAATACGGACGCCCAACTATTTTATTAAGTACCGAAGGTGGAGATTGGGGACGAGGGACTCAGGAAGAGGACACGGGGAATGGAGCAAAACGCTCTGCATCTTCCCCTCATCTCCCACTTCTGGCAAGGGGTTCTGCCCGTTCCGTCAGTAACATTGACCTTTACCAGTTGGTGAAAGCACAGGAACATCTCTTGCATCGCTTTGGCGGCCATCCCTTTGCAGCGGGTTTGAGCCTGCCGGTGGAAAATATTCCTCTGTTTACAGAAGCGATTAATCAGCAACTCCGGCAACAAGTATCGGCTACAAGTGGTTTAATGATGCCCGTACTGGCAGCCGATTTAGTTGTTCAAGTGGCGGATTTGGGGAAAGAACTATTTTCCGAACTCAAACTCCTCGAACCTTGCGGTATGGGAAATCCTGTCCCTAAACTATTAATTCAAAACTGTTGGTTTGAAGAAGTCTGGAATCGCAACACTCAAGACTTTAAAGGACGGAAAGTTCAATTCATCAAAACCGAGTTTGAATTGTGGGATGACTCTAGCAATACTGGCTTTGCGGGGATTTGGTGGGGACATTATAAAGACGAGGTGCCAAAGGGCCGATGCAATGCGATCGTTGAATTGGACTATAACAATTACAAACGCCGGACTGAAGTGCGTTTAGTTGCCGTGCAGCCTAACTTGGAAGCCTCTTCGTTCAACCTGCCCAGTCAGATGGACTGGATTCTAGACTGGCGAGGCGAAGAGGATACCCAGACACAAGACATTCCCGACATGGGCAAAGAGGACGCAGGGAATGCACAAACACTCTCCGCCTCGTCTTCCCTTCCTCTCACCGTTCGCAACTGTCCGACGAGTTGGGATGAGTTACAAGTGTGGTTCCGACGGGCAATTCAGTTAGAGCGCAAACTTGCGATCGCATATCCTCCTCCCCATCAAAAACCATCTCACGAAATTTGGCAAACCTTGGTGGGAATTGCGAAATTCTTGAGCCGCACTGGTCAATCGGCGACTCTCGCTCAACTCCAAGAAAAGTTGGATATTAGCGATCGTACTCTACAACTAGGACTAGTTGCCCTTTCTCATCTCGGTTTTCAAGTCGAACGCTTAGATTGGGCAGTTGCCATCACTTGGCATTCCGACTCTGCCTGCTCGAATGCAACCAACCCTGCAACTGATGAAGCAACTCAATCGTTCTTGCAAGCTGTTGAAGAAGAACAGTTTCTGCAACAGTACTTCTACCAAGTTCCTCTGTCCACCATTCAATCCCACATTCCGCACCCCGAACTGTCCTTTAAGTAGTCGCTCATCACGGCTACCAAAAAACGGGTCACTGGTCATTGGCTCATTGTCAACCTTTGTAAAAAATCCGACCTCTTGCATATAATCAACTGTCCTGATGCGAGTAATTAGTAACGGTACGCGAGCGACAGCAATTAAAGTGTAGTGGCTCTACTCATCAATTTGACTTTTTCCAGTCAATCTTGGAACTTTCAGATGAATGCGAGTTTCCAAGTAAAACTCATATTGGTTTGCTAAGGAGGATGCTACTAGTAGTAGACCGGAGTGCATCAATCAAAATTCTTTAGAGATGTCAGGGTTCAGTTATCAAAATCAGATGAAGAGAATATAGCATTTCTCCGTCATGTGAGGTGCATTGTTATGGCTGAAATCCTTATGGGACAAGAATTGTTTGTACCTCATCAGTCAAGGAAACGCTATATAGCTTTTAAGCTCTGATTTTGGACTAGCAATAGTGGCTATGCGAGCCGGAAGTAACTTCTCTATAGCGGTTTTCAGTTGAATAATGCACAGCTCAGGTGAGTGAAACATAGACAGAGGAAGGAAAGCCAAAAGCTGATGCGCGAAAAGCTGACTGCTAACCGCTATAGCTGCGGAGCTGTCACCAAAAACAGCGAAGCTCCAAAAAATGTATTCCGAGGATGATATCTATGCCCGCTCAGAACGAACTCCAAAATACACAGACTGAAGTTAGTACTCTATCTGTAGGAAAAAACTACATACAAGATGAAGTAATTGTTAAATTCAAGCCGGAAGCTCAACTGAGTGAGATTCAATCTCTTCAGTCCGAGCTTGGATATTCAGTCCTACAGTCTACGAATCAATCGGGCACTCAGCTTTGGCAACTCAATGGCATCAGCGTGGAAGATGCCGTAGCTCTCTATGGGACAAATCCACTCGTTGAATATATCCAACCTAACTATCAAATCTGCCTTGAAACTACGATTCCTAATGACCCTAGTTTCAATCAACTCTGGGGGTTAAATAATACCGGACAAACGGGAGGCACTCCTGACGCTGATATTGACGCTCCTGAAGCCTGGGATATTCAAACCGGAAATCACGTAGTGGTTGGGGTGATTGATACGGGAGTTGACTACACTCATCCGGATTTGATTAATAACATGTGGACGAACCAGGCGGAATTCAATGGTTTACCTGGAGTCGATGATGATGGCAATGGGTACGTCGATGATATTCACGGTTATGACTTTGTGAATAACGACGGCGATCCATTTGATGATAACGGACATGGTACCCATGTATCGGGAACGATCGCAGCTCAAGGCAATAATGGCATCGGAATCAGCGGTGTCAGTTGGTCGTCCGACATTATGGCGCTCAAGTTCCTCGATGCTAGTGGTTCCGGCACCACTTTCGATGCGATTGAGGCGATAGAATACGCCACGATGATGGGGGCTAAAATCACCAATAATAGTTGGGGCGGCGGTGGCTATTCCCAGGCATTGTATGATGCGATCGCAGCCGCTGGTGCAGCCGGACAGTTATTCATTGCCGCCGCTGGAAACAGTAGTAACAACAACGATGTCAATCCCTCTTATCCAGCCAGCTATAACCTGGATAACATTATTAGCGTAGCTGCCACAGATCAGAACGACCAATTGGCCAGCTTTTCCAATTACGGAGCCACTTCAGTAGACATAGGCGCTCCAGGCGTCAATATCTACAGCACGATTCCTGGAGGCGGATACGCTACCTATAGCGGGACTTCTATGGCGACACCTCACGTCACAGGAGTTGCCAGTTTGATTTGGGCACAAGACCCAACCTTAACGGCTCAAGAGGTGAAGGAGCGGCTTTTGGCAACAGCCGACCCCATTGCCGCATTGCAAGGAAAAACGTTGACCGGTGGACGATTGAATGCATACAATGCCCTCACCAATACGGAGCCTTCGCCAGGAGAAATCCACGGCAGTCTGTGGAATGACCTAGATAGCGACGGTCAATGGGATGCCAACGAGACACCACTACAAGGCTGGACAGTCTACCTCGACCAGAACCAGAACAGTCAGTTGGATGCGGGTGAACGTTCCACTGTCACTAATGCGACTGGCAATTACACCTTCCTGAATCTGACACCG
Organism: Allocoleopsis sp.; assembly: GCA_036703375.1. GTDB lineage: Bacteria > Cyanobacteriota > Cyanobacteriia > Cyanobacteriales > Coleofasciculaceae > DATNPC01. Next base: position 19,948 of record DATNPC010000873.1, on the reverse strand, counting down.
GGTACCTATACCGTGGCTCAGGTGTTAAAGCCCGGTTGGCAAGCAACCTACCCGACGGCGTTTGATTACCAATGGTCTGATAGTCACCAAACCAGTGGCCCTACCTTTAATTGGGTAGACATCTCCAGCGTAGGAACAGCCCTGAGTCTCACTGACGACTCGTATAGTGAAGTGACCTTACCGTTTAGCTTCTCGTTCTACGGAGAAGAGAAAAACACAGTCAAGATTTCCTCAAATGGATACCTCTCATTTGGCTCTAACGGTACGACGTACACGAATGCTGAGATTCCCAATTCCAATGTTCCCAATGACCTAATTGCGCCGTTTTGGGATGATTTAAACCCCAGTGCTGGGGGTTCAATTTATTACTACTACAATCCATCCGAGCAGCAATTCATTGTTCAGTATCAGGCAGTCCCTCGCTACGGGAGTGGAGGTTCCCTGACATTCGAGACAATCCTGGACTCGGATGGCAGCATCCTCTTCCAGTACAACCAACTGAACGGCACGTTAAACAGCGCCACCATCGGGCTTGAGAATGCTAATGGTTCGGATGGCGTACAGGTGGCATATAACCAAGACTATGCCAGTAACGACTTAGCAGTCCGTTTCGTTCCTGTGCCGGATAGCCCGCAGCCCCACACGGTGTTTGTTGGCTCTGGTGCGAATGTCACTAACCAGAACTTTGGCAACCACTTCAGTAATCACGTACCATCACTACTGAACCTGAGCTTTGAAACCGGCAACTTCACCAATTGGAACGTTACAGGCAACGCTAGCATTCAAACGGCAGCGTTTGGTAGCAATCCCACGGATGGCACCTACCAAGCGTTGATTACCAATGGAAGGGGTGCAGTCAGCGATGCCCAACTCGAAACGGCTTTGGGGTTAAGTGCCGGAGCGCTCGATGCACTAGGTAATGGCAATGCGACTGAAGGGTCAGCCCTGCAATTTCAATCGATTACCGTGCAAGCTGGAGATGTTCTCACCTTTGATTGGAACTTCCTGACTAAGGAGAACACTCCTAGTCAATTCCGTAACGATTTTGGCTTCGTGGCGATTAGCAATAATTCCTTGTCCGAATTAGCCGATACCAACGGCAGCTTTATCCCCTTTACGGGTAGCTTTAACGAGCAAACCGGCTACGGGACGTACACCTACCAATTCACGCAAGCTGGCACCTTTAATGTGGCTGTGGGAGTTGTGGATGTGAGAAATAAGTTTGTGGACTCTGCTCTACTGGTGGATAACTTCGCCATCACATCCGGTAATAGCTCTACTCAAGGACTGGTTGATTCTCACCAGACAGTTGAGGATATTTCTCAAACTGGAGGGGATACCATCCAAGGTCGCTTCAATCGCATCATGACAGCCTCTGGAAGTACCATGGGTGATGACATCCTCCACGCTGGTCAACGTAGCAACCTGATATGCGGTCAGGGCGGTAACGATAAACTTTATGGAGAGGAGGGTAACGATCGCATTTGGGGTAATGATGGCGACGATTTGCTCTGGGGTGGTTTAGGTGATGACCAATTGAAGGGTGGTGAAGGCCACGATACTTTTGTCCTAGCTGTGGGTGAAGGAACTGACACCATTCTCGACTTTAATGCGATCGAGGATTTTATGGGTTTGTCCGGTGGACTGACATTCGGTCAGCTGTCTATGACTCAGGATGGGAACAATACACTGATTAGTTATGAGGATGAAACCTTAGCAATCTTGACCGGAGTCAATGCTAGCGCTTTAACCCAACAATGTTTCACGGTTGTCTAGCAGCTGATTCACTCAAGGTATAGCTTCTTCATCTACCGGACGGACAATTGCGGGGGCTTTTTGGTCGGACTGAAAAATGGCTTGAAGCGCTTGTTCGAGCGTTTCGGCCATGACAATGCGATTTTCGTAGACGACGATGACTCTAACTAGGGTGGGTAGGCTAGTTTCTTCTGCTTCGAGGTAAAGTGGTTCGACATACAAAAGCGATCGCTCGATCGGAATCACCAATAGATTACCTTGAATTGCCCGTGAGCCTTGGCGATTCCAGAGAGAAATAGCTCTGGAAATGACTGGATCTTGATTAATCAGCGCTTCAATCTGCTCGGGGCCGTAGACGAGTTCTTGTTTGGGGAACTGATAGAGTAGCAGCTTGCCATACTGTTCGCCATCAGAACGAGCGGCAAGCCATGCAATCAAGTTATTGCGGCTGGTAGGAGTATAGGGGTTGAGCAGAATAAATTCTTCTGAGGTAGCAGTTGGCAACCTCATAATCAGGTAATAGGGTTGTACGGCTTGCGGTTTAGTGCCATAAATTTCTTGAGGAATTCGCCACAAATCTTCTCGGTTATAAAATACCTGTGGGTCGGTCATGTGATAGGTCAGCAACCGTTCGGATTGAACGCTAAAAAAGTCTTGTGGATACCGGATATGACGGTGGAGGCTTGCTGGCATGGCATCCAGCGGTTGGAAAAGTTTGGGAAAAATGGCACTCCACGTCTGAATAATGGGGTCTCGGAAGTCGGCGACATAGAAATTGACATCGCCATGATAAGCATTGATGACGACTTTTACAGAATTGCGAATGTAATTGAATTCGTGTTTGCCTGGATCGGAATAGGGGTAATGAGCGCTCGTGGTGTACGCATCGACGACCCAGTACAGGTAGTTCCCCGTCTGCGTCGCGTTAACATCACTGCCTTGAGCAACGACGAGATAAGGTTCTTTATCGTACCGCAGGAAAGGTGCGATCGCGCGGATGCGCTGGTTGATATTGCGGCGAAATAGCAAGCGAGTTTGTGGCGTGAAGTTTCGGGTAAAGAGCATCTGCCAGTCTTTGAGATACTGTGCAAACACCAATCTTCGCCACAGCGTATCAAGGGCTACGCCACCCTTTCCGTCATAGGTGTTGTAGACATTATCGTCACCGCTCGGATAGTCAAATTCCTTAACTTTCGTAGCGGTCATCACGTAGGTATCGGCAATTTCACCATAATAAATCCGTGGTGTGCCAATCGGAATACTCTCCCGAATGGCTGCACTCGATGTTTCGAGTTCTCCCGTTTCTTTTCCTGCCACACCCGTGCCAATGTTTTTGACATAGTAGTCGGGTAATCCACCGGAAGCGACGGTATTGACAGGGCTAAGCGTAAATCCGTAACCGTGTGTATAAACTAAGTGCTTGTTGACCCAAGTTTGAGCTTGTTGAGGAACTGCACTGTAGTCTAGTTCGCGAGCGGCAATAATCACTTGCTGCTTTTCAGGGGTAGTGGGATTGAGTGTCGCCTGGGTTCGGTCAGCATTTTGTGTCGAGAAAAGTGGTTTTGTCTCTACTTGTAGGGTGTAGCGATCGATTTGGGCAGACGGGAATTTGTAGTAGAGTCGAATTTGTTGTAATTGACGATTCGTTTGCAAGAGCGGACGTGTATCCCAAAGGCGAATGTTGCGAATCGTTAGGTAATTGTTTTCTAGGTCAGCTCTAGTGAGTGCGCCTTCTGGGTTAAAGGTTTCTACATCTATGCTGGCTAAATCGAATGCTGCCCTAGTTAAGGCAATACTTCGTTGGATGTAAGGTCGTTCTCGCGCCAATTCATTGGGTTGAACGCTGAAGCGTTGAATGGCTTGGGGTAGGGCAATCCCGACTAGTCCCAAGGAGGCGATATACAGACTCAATGCGACTACAGCCCCCCGACCGCTTGGCTTGGCCCCTCGGAACCAGAAAATAGTTCTCACAAGTAGGTACAATGCGATCGCACCTGTAAAAATGCTCAAACTTGTATCGATTGGTAATTGAGCATTCACGTCAGTGTAACTCGCACCATAAGCGACGCCACGGGTGGAATAGAGTAGTTCGTAGCGTGCTAGCCAATGATGGAATGCTGCGATTACCGCGACAGCGCTTCCCAGTCCATACAAGTGACGTAATTGGTTTGAAGAAAACCCCAGAAATTTTCCTTGGGAGAAGCTATCTCCTGACAGTAAGTAGATGAGCGCTACTGCCACTAAACCAAATAGAAATAGCCCCTTGAGCCAAAAGTCCAATAACTGCCACACGGGCAAGCGAAAGACATAAAAGCTAATATCGCGTTCAAAGAGTGGTTCAACCGTGTTGAAGGGCGTTGGCTGAAAATACTGTAAAATTCTACTCCAGTGTGCCGATAAAACGAGTGCAAAGAATAGCGAGAGGACGGATGCGATCGCATTGAGCCAGAACTGGGGCTTGATAACTAGCAGGATGACGATTACCGCTAGCACAACTGGCTGCCAGATGGGTAATGGCCCCAACGGCCCGAATGATGTCCAAGTCCATTCAATGGGCAGTGATGGTGTGACTCTGGGAAGAATCAAATCAGGGTGCCAATAGGAAAGCGCGATTTTGCTGTAATGGAGCAGCATCACTCCTACCAGCACGCTGAGTAGGGTGGTAATCGGTAGAAGCGATCGCAAACTGAGTACAGTTGAAGATTCAGGTAGGTTTTGAGCTGGCTGGGATGTTCCTTTATCCCTCACCCTCAGTCTTGAATTCACTGCGCCAGCACTTTGGCGTCGCCTCTGAGTTGGTAGATTTTGAATCGAAGGATTTAACCGTGAATCTTCGGGAACTCGCTCAACCGGATACTTCAGCCGGTTTGCCAACCACAAATTGCCGAATAAAAAACCAGTTGATAGGCTAAATACCACAACCAACAGACCTAATTGGGTCTGCAACCGCTTGAGGAGTACTGGTAGATAACCGACTTCAGTAAACCAGAATATTTCTCCTACTAGGTGAGACAACAAATCCCAACTGAGCCACAGTCCCAGTAGTAGGGTCAATAGTTGAAAGATTCGATTTCCGAACCGTCTTCCCATGGTTAGCGGTCAGCGATCGCTGGTCATTTGTCATTCTAAGTCCAGTACTCCATCCCAGGCCGAACAATTGAATGGACAAAATCAGCGATCGCCGATCGCTAACCCATACATCAACTAACCGAATTGCTCGCCACTATCCAAATTAAACAGCATTTGTAGCGATTGCATGGCGCGACGGCGTCGCTCTATATCTTGTTCGGCTCGTAATTGCACCATCGGATCGTGGAGGATTTTGTTGACAATTCCTCGGGTTAATGCTTCGATCACTTCCTGATGTTTTTCGGCAAATTCTGACCCTAAGCGCGATAAAGCTTTCTCTAGCTCTTGCGTGCGGATGGTTTCTACTTTGTTTCGCAGACAGCTGATTGTGGTTACGGTATCAAGCGATCGCCACCAGACTTCAAAGGCTTCTACTTCTTCGTCCAAAAGCACTTCAGCTTCCATCGCCATCTTGCGGCGACTTTCTTGGTTTTGGGCAACGACGGCTTTTAAGTCATCCACGTTAAACGCCTGGACATGGTCTAACTCATTCGCATCTGCGGCAACGTTACGCGGCACAGAAATATCAATTAGCATCAATGACCGACTGGGTTCCAGATGAGTTTCTAGTTTCGCCCGATCTAACAAGGGCTCTGTCGAGGCTGTGCTAGTAAACACGAGGTCAGAGGCGGCAATCACTGCCATCATGTCCGAAAGGGGATGGAGTGCCAACTCAGCGCCTGGAAACTGATTCGCTAACTCCTTAGAGCGCGTCTGAGAACGATTGACAATGGCAATACTTGCCGCACCTTTCGCCAAAAGATGTTTCACCAGCAGGCACGACATCTTACCCGCCCCCACAATGGTAACGCGGCAGGCAGCTAAGTTCTGCACTTTCATTTGAGCCAATTCTACAGCTGCCGAACTAATAGAGACTGCACCCGTCCCGATACTGGTTTCAGTGCGAACTCGTTTGCCTGCGGTAATAGCTTGTTTAAACAGTCGGTTGAGCAACTGCCCGATGCCTTTATATTGCTGACCGAGCTTATGAGTATTTTTCACCTGGGCTAAAATTTGCCCTTCTCCCAGTACCAAGCTATCCAGACCAGCCGCCACTCGCATCAGGTGCATGACGGCATCCTCATGCAGCAAAATAAACAGGTGTTGCCGCAGATGGTGCAAGGGGAATTGACCGAGTTCGGAGAGAAATTGAGTTAATTCTCGAATTCCCTGTTCGGTTTCCTTGGCAACAACGTAAATTTCTAGGCGATTGCAGGTGCTGAGTATGGCAACTTCTTCGATATGAGGATAACTCAGTAGTTCCTGGGTTACGCTTTCCACTTTCGCTTCAGGAATGCTGAGTTTCTCCCGAACTTCAACGGGCGCTGTCTTATGGCTGAGACCTACGACTGCAATATTCATGTTTCTCCCAAAATTCGTCGGCTTTTTCAGTCAAATGTCAAGATATTTGTTAATAACGTATGGATGGTGACATTTTGTCTAATTCTCAAAATTTAGACTAAATCAACGCTCAAATTCAGTGTTTTGAAAAAGATTTTATTTAAACCAGGTAGGGACGTTTGGAATAGGTAGGCGTTAAGACTGCTACCACCTAGGTTAACGAGAGCCGCTAGCACTAATGCTAACGGCTGCGATTAAGCCTAGTTTAAAGGCTGACTGAATGTAATATGTAACGCCTCTACTCTGGCTTTCAACAGTAAGCAGTTACGCAGTGAGCAGTGACCAACTGCTCACTTTCTCATTCGAGTAGGAATCCCTCACCTCTAAAGGTGCGCGTTGTTTTTAGTGCAATTGGATGTACTTCGGTTGATTGAACATATGGATGGTGTCCACAAACCGAGCCGTCTTGGACTGACTGGAGATGACTAGGCTCTGAGTCCGCGCTCCGTCGTGGAAGAAGCGAACGCCTTCCATCAGGGTGCCAGGGGTAATTCCACAGGCGGCAAACAGCACTGTTTCACCCGATGCTAGCTCGTCAGCGTTGTAGACTTTATCGGGGTCGTTGATACCCATTGAGGTGAGGCGCTCGATGTTGCTTTCTTTGCTTTCACCAATCAGGCCTGTTTTGACCACTGCCGGATCGTAGATGAGCTGACCTTGGAAATGTCCGCCCAAGCAGCGCATTGCTGCTGCTGAAATCACACCTTCGGGTGCAGCACCAATTCCCATCAGGGCATGAATGTTGGTTCCGGCAAAGGCACAGGAGATTGCGGCAGAGACGTCGCCATCGCTGATTAACCGCACTCTAGCACCAGCTTCGCGAATTTCCTTAATCAGGTCGTTGTGGCGATCGCGTTTCATGACGACCACTACGAGTTCTTCAATTGAGCGATTCAGGCATTCTGAGAGAATTTTCAGGTTTTCGGTCGCCGATTTATTGATATCGACATGACCCGCTGCCTGTGGGGGTGCTGCCAGCTTCTTCATATAAAAGTCAGGCGCAGCAAATAAACCGCCCTTCTCGGAAATCGCCAGCACAGCCATAGAACCGGGTTGACCGTAGGCGACCAAGTTGGTACCTTCACAAGGGTCAACCGCGATGTCAATCTCAACGAGTTCGTCTGGATTACAGAAGTTTTTGGCATCCGGACGGGCACAAATACCAACTTCTTCTCCGATGTAGAGCATGGGGGCGTCGTCTCGCTCCCCTTCTCCAATCACGATGCGACCGCGCATGTGAATTCTATTCATCCGCTCCCGCATAGCTTCTACTGCTACCTGGTCGGCGGTGTTTTTCTCGCCTTTGCCCATCCACTTGGCAGAAGCGATCGCGGCTTGTTCGACAACCTCAATAATTTCTAAACCTAGTGTATTTTCCACGACACCCGTTCTCCCAACTGCTTGATTTTGCGATGTTTTATCTGGCTGTTCCAGTTTTAAAGTCTACCAGAGGGGGTACCCCTAGAGGTAGCTACAGTCTGAGAGTCGTGTAAAGTTTTACTGCACTTCCTGCCCCAGAAGCGAGGTGTATGACAATTTTTATTGCGATTTTCGGGCTAAATTGCTCGGTATCCTTAAGAATTCCTAAGTAATTCAGTAGTGAGGAACGCTATGTGTATGACACGTATAACCGTGACAATCTGATGTGATGGTGAGGTCTGTATCTAGAGGAGCGATCGTCGGAGTTCAACTAACTAAGCTATACGATTTAGGGTAACGAGTTCCAGTTCCAAATTTAAAATTGGGTGCTGGAATGAATCGCGCCCGACTTAAGCTAAGAAAAAGTATTGAAACATCCGTTAGAAAAAATGCTGGACTTTCTCAATCCCATCTTGGGGCGACACCCGGAACGAGTCAAAGCCAACGTGGAGATTTACACTTGGCAAACTTGCCCGTTCTGCATTCGAGCCAAAATGCTGCTGTGGTGGAAGGGCGTTAACTTCCAGGAATATAAGATAGACGGCGATGACGTGGCTAGAAGCAAGATGGCAGAACGTGCTAACGGACGCCGGACAGTACCGCAAATTTTCATTAACAACCAACACGTTGGTGGGTGCGATGACCTTTACGATCTAGATAGCAAAGGTCAGTTAGACCCCCTCTTAGCTGAACCTGTTGCCTAGACGGTTATCGCAATTGCCGTTGGCACGGTTCTTCAAAGCGATCGCAATCAACGGGTGGAAAAGTTGAATGATGTCTCCAGACTCTCCGAATCGGCGGCACAAAATCATCGGACAGTGGTTGATAAGCGCGGCGCTCGCAGTGCTGATGATGGTAGTACTAGTGTACCCTGCTACAGCTAATGTCAAGAGCTATGAAATTAGCACCTCGCCCGATGTAAATCCCCCGTTGGTGGGGCCTGCTTATGACTTAGGGGGCGGTGGACCTGATGTAGACTCAGCGATTCAGTGGACGATTAACCAGGTGAGGGGTTGCACCAGTTGCGCCACTGAGGTAGACGTTGTGGTCATCCGCTCCTCTGGGGATGACGGTTACAACGAACCGATCTACAACATGAAAGGCGTCAACTCTGTAGAAACTCTGATTTTGACCGCTCCTGAAGATGCCAACAGACCTGATGTTGTGGAGGCGGTGAAAAATGCAGAAGTACTCTTCTTCGCTGGTGGCAATCAGTGCGACTACATTCAGAATTTTAAGGGCACGGGTTTAGAGACAGCGGTAGAGTCTGTCGTGGCGAAGGGAGGGGGCATTGGTGGTACAAGTGCAGGGGCGATGATTCAAGGTAATTTTGTTTACAACGCCTGCAATGGTTCTGTGAGTTCCAGTGAAGCTCTCGCAAATCCCTACAACAACAAAATCAGCTTCACCTATGACTTTTTCAAGTGGTCAAATCTAGAACCAGTCATCGTAGACACCCATTTTGATACTAGCCACCGGATGGGTCGCCTCCTCACATTTGTTGCTCGTCAAATCGAGGATGGAAAAGCTAAAAGTACCTTGGGTTTAGGGATAGAGGAAGGAATGTCGGTGATACTGGACAAAAAAGGTTTGGCGAGGGTGAGAGGAGACGGTGCGGCATACGTCGTACTCGGCGACCATCGACCTGAGGAATGCCGAGCGGGAATACCTCTGACCTTCTCTGACTATAAGGTCTGGACGCTGAAGAACGGCGATACCTTTGACCTCAAGAATCAACCAACGACGGGCTTCGATCGCGTTAGTGTTGAAGACGGACAGATCGAGCCGAGACGTTACAACTTGTAATCCGTGCAACTTCCACCACCGGAACTAGATGACCCAACGTATCTGATTCATCGGCGATGGATGAGTGAGGCTATCGCGCTTGCTCAGTCAGCCGGTGATGCGGGTGAAGTGCCAGTTGGGGCTGCGATCGTTGATGCTGATCATAACTTGATTGCAGTAGCCGAGAATCGTCGAGAGCGAGATAACGATCCAACCGCTCATGCTGAAATTCTCGCTTTGCGAGCAGCAGGACAAACCCTGCAAACTTGGCGACTCGATCGCTGTACCCTTTATGTGACGCTGGAACCTTGTCCGATGTGTACGGGGGCGATTATCCTGGCGCGGCTGGGTTTACTCGTCTATGGAGCAGACGATCCGAAAACTGGCACGATTCGTACCGTTGCTAATCTTCCGGATAGTGCCTGCTCCAATCATCGCTTGCCAGTCCTTGGCGGAATTATGGAATCGGTTTGTCGCCAACAGCTCCAATCCTGGTTTGCCCAACGGCGTGGGCGAGCGAAGGAACAAACGCTTTAACTCATGACACAAATAGAAGTGTCCCTTTGGGAGAAGACAGGGGTTGTAGAGAAACTTAAGGTAGGAGAGGAAATAAGGATGCAGTACAACACTTAATCCCTAATGATGCAGCTCGACTACCGCGAACACACCCAAGCCATCACACAACCGGCAGAACGCTCTGTAAACAGGCCAACTCCGGTCAAGGCGACGTCTGTTAGTTCCCATGTTTGTCAGTGGTTAACCTCAATTCTCTATCCCTTGGGTCGTCGAGTAGTCTTGCCGTCTTACTTTCGTCGTTTGACTGTTATAGGACAAGAGAATATACCTACGACAGGGCCAGTTATCTTAGCGCCCACGCATCGTTCTCGTTGGGATGCGTTGGTTATCCCTTACGCGGCAGGGAAACCCGTCACTGGACGTGACTTGCGCTATATGGTGTCAGAGGATGAAATGAAAGGCCTACAGGGCTGGTTCATCCGTAAGGTGGGAGGATTTCCCGTCAATACCAGACAACCAGGGATTAGCAGTTTCCGCCATAGCGTCGAACTCCTCCGCAATGGGGAAGCATTAGTCATGTTTCCGGAAGGCAATATCTTTCGAGAGGGCTGCGTTCAGCCCCTCAAGCCCGGTATGGCTCGAATCGCTCTACAGGTGGAAGCGAGTAAACCCGGTATGAATTTAGCGATCGTACCCATTAGTATTCGTTACAGTCATCCCATACCCCACTGGGGTTCTGAGGTCACGGTGACGATTGGTACTCCTATTCAGGTGGCTGATTACTATACGAAGTCCGTCAAAAAAAGTACGCAACGGCTGACGCACGATCTGGAAGCTGCCTTGAGAGAACTCAATCAAGATGAGTTGTTACCTAATGCTCTACCCGTTGTGACCTCATCAGAAACAGTTCTGCTCTAGCTGCGATTAGTCGGGGACAGTACTACAATCTGCTAGGAATCTGACAGAATGATTCGAGAGGAAAGAAGGGTATTAATTTGGTGCAAAATCTCGTCTATGCCGGAATCCTTCGCGACAAAGCCGTCAGCTATGGGACAAAGCTTTTTGCCTTCGGCTACAGGCTGATTTCCAAGCCAGCCGGTGAATAAAACGAGGAGAGGTGGTTGCTCCAAGTTTTTTTTTACATATTCAATCAGTTCGCATCCATTGCGAACTAGTATCTGCTGGATAGGAGTAATACTAAAATCGACAAGGACTAGCTCGTATTTATGCGATCGAATGGCCTCTAAGAAGAGATTAGTATCTGTAAAACCCTGGAAGTCGAAATAGTTACTTAAAAAACATTGCATGACTTGACAAAAGCAATCATTGTCATCTATCAGGGCAATACTACGCATTGTTTTTATTCCTTTAGAGATAAAAAGTGCCGTTTTATCTAGGTCATAATGTCAAGAGAAGTATTCTCGCTCAGTTTTTTTGAGCCAGTTGGCTGAGATTTTCTAACAGTAACTCAAAATCGAGAATAGGTTTGGCATAGAAACTATCTGCCTGAGATAGTTCTAAAAGTTGCTGTTGCTCATTGACTAGAGCATAAGCGGTTAATAAAATAACGGGGATTTTAGCCGTCTGCGGTTGAGTTTTGAGTAAACGAGATAAGTCGGCTCCACTCACGAATTGCCCCTCCCACTTGGCTCCAGGAAGATTAACATCCATCAGCACTAAATCAACAGTTCCAGACTGGCACTGCTGAAAGACTTCAGTGGGTTCGTCTGCGATCGAGACTCGATGATCGCCCATGCACTCAATAAGCGTTGCCGTCGTCTCTGCAAGTAAGCGATCGTCATCCACGAGAAGAATATTCACATCGCACCTCCTTGATCAAGGCACTAGTACGAGAAGGCAGAAGGCAAAGGGCAGACGGAAGAAAGGCTTGTAATTTTTATTTTGGGTTCGGTTTTTAATGAGTTACTTATTTCTGCCACGCTGCACTAGATGAGTTTTTAGCTGATATTAAGATTGGAACTTTGTCTACTACTTATGAACAACGATTTAGCACTAAATCTTACTCAGAACTATCGGGGTAGGGAAGCGTAAGGGTTACTGTCGTTCCTCTATTTTTTCCGGGACTATCTAACTGAATTGTACCCCCCATCAGTTTAACAAACCGTTGACAGATCGCTAGACCTAGACCCGTGCCACCATAACGTCGTTTGATCGAGCCGTCCTCCTGAACAAATGGTTCTAATAAGAGTTCTCGTCGGCTCATTTCAATACCGATACCGGTATCAGACACTTTAATTTCTACAGTCGGCTTATTCGCTAGTTTAATCGCCCGAATGCGAACTTCACCAGTTTCAGTAAATTTAAAAGCATTAGAGAGTAGATTGGTTAAAATCTGCTTGAGCTTGCCTCGATCGGCGTAGACGCGATCGACTTCACACTCAACGCTCAGGGAAACTCCCTTGCGCTGACTTTCGAGGCTAAAGAGGTCGCACTGTTCTTGGAGAAGGGTCTGGAGGCAGACTCGTTCCCAATCGATGGTCATGCCACCCGCCTCAATCTTAGCAATGTCCAACACTTCGTTAACGATCGTGACAATATGCCGAGTGGATTGCTCTGCTAATTGGATGTATTTTTTTAGCTCATCCTCAGTTTTGTAGAAGCCTTTTTTCAGGATTTGCAAACAGTTCAATGTTGAGGCAAGAGGCGTGCGTAATTCATGGCTTGTAGAAGCAAGAAAGTTGGATTTTAAACGGCTCGACTCCTCTGCAACTGCACGAGCAATTTCTAGTTCTCGGTTATGCAGTTCTAATTGGTAAAGACGATTTTGCGTTACTGCCATGGCTAAGTGGATCGAGAGGGATTGAATGAGCTCGATCTCCTCAGATGTCCATTCCGGGGGTTGGTTTTTTTTGTGTTCTCGCCATACCTCGAAGGATTCGCGCGGTCGTTGTTGACGTTCATCTCCATCCCAATATCCTGCCCAAATTATCGAGGTGTCGATCGCGTTTCGGAAAATCGTGAGACAGCCGAGCAACTCTTGACCATAGTGAATCGGCATCACCAACAGTCCTCGAATCCGGGTGGGTTGAAATGCGGAAAACAGAGATTCTAGTTGAGGTTCTTGGTAGAGGTCAGTTACCACTCGCAGGGTTGGATCGAGAGAACGGGCATGCTGACCATCTGGCTGCATGAGCTCTTGCCACAAAGGATAGTCTTCTAGGAGACCGAATTGATGGTGTTGTGACAGAGTTGGCTGAGATCCGTAGGTATAGAGAACCGGTGAACTCTTATCCATAGACGTGAGGTAAAGCCGACCACCCGAACCTTGCACTGACCTGACAATTCGTTCTAAAACCAGTTGCAAGATTTCTTGAATGTTGCGGGGAGAGTGCAGCAGCGGGGTAATCTGATTGAGCGTGGCTTCCTGAAAGACTTGCTCTCGGGTTTGACTGAGAAGCTGGGATTGAGCGATCGCGATTGACAGTTGATCGGCGACCAATTGGACAAGCTGTAAATCTTCCTCACAAAACGCTAGGGGCTGGGCGTGATGAGATACCAGCAGCCCCCAAAGCTTCTGCTGGTGGAGAATTGGCACCACCAGAGAAGACATTACCCCCATTGCGGTGAGATATTCTACATGACAGGGGTCTACTGGACGATTGAGAATATCTCCAATCGGCTGGTTGCGGATCGCTTCCACCGTCAAATCTCCCGTGGCTGGGAACGCATCAACCCGACTCAAGATAATTCGCTGTTGCGCCACATCCACAATGGAGCGCTGGTGCGCCTTGACAAACAGTTCGCGGGCTGTAGGGGGAATGTCTTCCGCCGGAAAGTTGAGTCCCACTAATGAGGGCAGACGTTTCTGAGCGATCGACTCCGCAATGACTTGACCGCTGCCATCAGGATGAAAACGGTAGACTTTAACTCGGTCTGTCTGTAAAAGCGATCGAACTTCTGCAACAGTTGCCGATAAAATCTCCTGTAGCTCCAGCGATTGGCGAATACGAGTCGTTATGCGATGCAACACCCCCCCGTAAGCCAGAATGTCTAAGGCATTCTTGTTGTTTTTCGGAGAGTTCATCTTTATCTTTTATTAGTAAATTTGTAGTTTAGTTAACAAACGTATAATAAAACTTATGGTAATTTTCTTTGTTCAATGTTTAAATAACTTTTTATTGAACCTAGCGAAAAAGGGTGCGGTTAAAACCAGTTGGTGATGTGCACTCTCATTTCTCCGCCTTAGGAGTGTGCCCACACCCCCACGTTAGTCTCAACCAACAAATGTGACAATACCTGTCTAAAACAGCTATTGTCACATTTGTTGGCTTGTTACGATCGCGCCAGTTGCTGCCAATGCTTCTTTACCCTAGAGTAGGTAAAATGCACAAGCACGGTTATCATCCTTTTGTGACAAGCTAGCTGCTTGAGTGCAACCCTTCGTCAGTTAAATGGTAGGCGAACTTGCGCCAAGCTGTACTAGTGTGTTGAGCGCTTCGGATGATGGATAAAGTTTTCATTTCGCCAAGTAAGCTGCCGGAGGTGTATAGAGAGAAGAAATTTCGGCTTCTTGGCGTGCGATCTCGTAGGGGTTGGCAGTTGGGGATAGTCAGGAATTTGGGGTTGGTTGGGACGATAACCTTAACGGGATGCTTCGCGATCGCGTCCTCTGGAAACCTTGCCCTAGCCCAAGTCGCAAGTGATAATACCTTGGGAACGAATGTTAAATCTCCTACACCACGAAATTTCCTGATTAATGGGGGAACTACTAGAGGAGCAAATCTGTTCCACAGTTTTCGAGAGTTTTCCATTCCCACTGGCGGCAGTGTCTACTTCAACAATGCATCAAACATCCAAAACATCATTACTCGCGTCACAGGTTTGTCTGTTTCCAACATTGATGGTTTGATCGGAGCTAACGGCACAGCTAACCTGTTTTTACTTAATCCCAATGGCATTATCTTTGGTCAAAATGCCTCACTAAATATCGGTGGTTCGTTTGTAGCGACGACAGCTAGTGCCATTCAATTCGGTAATCAAGGGGTATTCAGTGCTACGACACCGAATGTACCCTCGTTACTGACCGTTAATCCATCAGCTTTGCTATTTAATCAGATTAAGCCTAATGCGATCGCCAATACATCAATAGCACCAGCCGGATTAAGTCCATCAGGCACAGATGTAACGGGTCTAAGGGTTCCTGATGGGAAGAGTTTATTGCTGGTGGGCGGTGATGTGCAATTGTCAACTGGCGGGAGCCTAAATGCTGTAGGTGGTCGAATTGAGTTGGGAGGACTAGCAGCACCTGGAACTGTAGGATTGCAAGTCAATGGTAATATCCTCAGCCTTAATTTTGCACCCAATAGTCGATTATCAAATGTAAATTTGGCAAATGATACGCGAGTCAGTGTGCGAGGTGAGGGAGGAGGAGATATTTTTGTTAATGCCAATACCTTTAGTGCAACCAATGGTGGGCGTTTATTGGCAGGAACTGAAGGGATAGGGAACGCAGGAAATATTACTGTCAACGCAAGTACCGTCAATATTTCTGGTGTTGCAAGCAATGGAGTAGGAAGCGGTCTTTATAATCCGGCATTGAACAAGGCTTCCGGTAATGCAGGTAATATTTTTGTCAATACCGACTCATTCTTCTTATCTAATGGCGCTCTACTCGTTAGCGGAAATTTAGGACAGGGAGATAGCGGCAACATTAATATTACGGCTGGCTCGTTCACAATGAGTAATGGCGCTCAACTGATTGCCAGCACGTTTGGACAAGGAAATGCGGGAAGCGTATCGGTGCAGGCTCAAGGTTCAGTTTCTCTTGCTAATAGTGCAATCTTCAGTAATGTCGGAAACAGCCAAGGCGTGAAAGCTGTAGGTAATGTTGGTAAGATTCTGATTGAGGCAGACTCAGTTTCCTTAACCGATGGCGCTCAATTGCAAGCTGGTATCTATTCCGGCAGTCAAGGAAATTCTGGAATCATATCCCTAAAGGCGACTGACTTTGTCTCTCTTGCAGGTACAGGTACCGCTATCTATGGCAACGTGGAATCTGGAGCTGTGGGCAATGGTAGCGATATCCAGATTTCGGCGCACTCAGTTACTCTCACCGATGGCGCTCAACTGTATACCAGCAACGCTGGACAAGGAAATGCAGGAAATGTATCGGTGCAGGCTATTGACTTGCTGTCTTTTGTAGGCAATGACACTGCCATCGTGAGTGAAGCTGGGCCAGTAGGTAATAGCGGCAACATTAATATTACGGCTGGCTCTTTCAAAATGAGTAATGGCGCTCAACTGGATGCCAGCACTTTTGGACAGGGGAATGCAGGAAACATATCGGTGCAGGTTCGTGACTCTATCTCTCTGAGAGACCATCACACTGACATCGGTAGCAATGTAGCAACTGGAGCAGTTGGGAAAGGTGGTAACATCGATATTCATGCTGGCTCTCTAGAATTGAGTGATGGCGCTCAAGTTCAAGCCTCTATTCTTGACGCTTCACAAACAAGCTCTGGTGGGCTTGGAAACGCTGGTAACATCGCTATTGATGTTCGTGGGACGGTTACTCTCAGAGGTGATGGCACTATCATCTACAGCGATGTGGGAGCTGGGGCAGTCGGTAATGGCGGCAATATTGATATCAAGGCTGAGTCACTTTCCTTAACTGATGGGACTGGATTGTATTCTGCCACCAATGGACAGGGGAATGCTGGCAATGTGTCTGTGCAGGTCGTTGACTCAGTATCTCTTACCAATAATGCCAACATCTTTACCAGCGTAGGAGCTGATGCTGTAGGTAAAGGTGGCAACATTGATATTCAGGCAGCTTCGCTATCCTTAGCTAATGCCTCCGTAATCTCTAGTGAGAATTTTGGTGGGCGAGGAGACAGGGGCAAGATCAACATCCAGGTAGGGTCGCTTTTTATGGAAAATGCAACCTCAATCTCTACTAGCACATTTGGACAGGGAAATGGAGGCGGCATATCTATAGGGGCAAATGACTTAATTTCTCTAACAAACGGTAGCCTCATTTTCAGCTCCGTGCTCACTCAGGGAGTGGGGAACGGAGGTGACATTACTCTCAAGACAGGTTCACTTTCTTTAACCAATGGTTCTCAGGTAAGTGCCAGTGTGATAGGACAAGGGATAGGAGGTAACCTGACAATTGAGGCGAGGGATACCATCTCTCTGAGCGGGGTGAGTAACAAGGGTGGCTCTAATGGAATTTCAAGCTATCTAGACAGTGGGGCGATAGGCAAAGGTGGTAACATCAATATCCAAGCTGGAGCGTTTTCTTTAGGCAATGGTCTAGTAAGTACCAGTACCCTTGGACAGGGGAATGGCGGCAACATTGATATCAAGGTTGGGTCGCTTTCCCTAAAGGACACTGCTGTAACCTCTGAAAGTCAAGGAACTGGCAAAGCTGGTGATATTACTATTCAAACTCGTGAGAATCTAGAGAGCGATCGCAGCCAAATTAGTGCTTTCACCTTATCTGGTGATGGTGGCAACATCACACTAGGAGTGGGAAATATCCTGTTGCTGCGCCACGATGGTAGCATTTCCACTTCAGGAGGTGTAGCGCAGACAGTGGGAAATGGAGGCAACATCACGATTAACACTCCATTCATTGTTGCTATTCCACAAGAAAACAGTGACATTACTGCTGATGCCTACACGGGAAATGGAGGCAAGGTTACAGTCAATACTCAATACATCTTTGGCACTCAGTTTAGAGAACGACTCACCCCAGAAAGTGACATCACTGCTAGCTCAGAGTTTGGGCAACAAGGTGTTGTAGCCATCAATTCTGTTGGTATTGACCCCAGTCGCGGATTAGTCAACCTGTCAACCGAACCTGTCGATATCTCTAGACAAATTGCCCAAAACTGTCGCACTCAGAAAACAGCCAGGAAAGATAGTCGATTCGTGATTATTGGACGTGGAGGTTTGCCGCCTAGCCCTAACGATCCCCTGTCCGGTGAATCCGTAATTACCAACTGGGTGACACTTGACTCTCACTCCGAACCTACCAAGACTCAAGCAGCAGCAACTCCCAGTAGTTCAGTTCCTAGACAAATGCTGGAAGCTCAAGGATGGACAGTTAATGAACAAGGGAAAGTTGTTCTCACTGCTACTGCACCGACAGTGACTCCCAACAGTGAATGGTTCGACCCGACTCAGTGTAATGTGCCTCAAAATTAGCTGACTGCTGATAGCTATATCAACTGAAGGTGGTGCTACTAGGCCTTAGCCCCACGATCTGGCGTCGCCTACTGGTCAAAAGCGACAGCACGATAGAAGAAACGAAAAAGGCTCCCGCCTAAACGGGAGCCTTTCAACTGTCTAGCTTTTAGCGTTGACTCAACTGAGCAATCTAGTCGAGGTCAGGCATAGACAGCACGGGTTCAGTGGCGCGATCGATACCCTTCTCAAATCCAGCTGCTGCCGCACGAGCGCGACCAGCATGCCAGAGGTGACCGACTAGGAAGAAGAAGGCCAATACGAAGTGAGAAGTTGACAGCCAAGAACGTGGAGACACGTAGTTGAAGGAGTTGATTTCGGTCGCAACGCCACCCACGGAGTTCAGAGAACCCAGAGGAGCGTGAGTCATGTACTCAGCAGCGCGACGAGCTTGCCAAGGCTGAATGTCATTTTGGATCTTGTTGAGGTCAAGACCGTTGGGGCCGCGCAGAGGCTCCAACCAAGGGCCTTGGAAATCCCAGAAGCGCATCGTCTCACCACCGAAGATGATTTCGCCAGTAGGAGAGCGCATCAAGTATTTACCCAATCCAGTTGGGCCTTGAGCCGAAGCAACGTTCGCACCTAAGCGTTGGTCACGAATTAAGAAGGTCAACGCTTGAGCTTGAGAAGCCTCAGGACCAGTCGGACCGTAGAATTCGCTGGGGTAAGCCGTGTTGTTGAACCAGACGTAGCAAGCAGCAATGAAGCCCATCATGGACAGCGCACCCAAGCTGTAGGAGAGGTAAGCTTCTCCAGACCAGATGAAGGCGCGACGAGCCCAAGCAAAAGGCTTGGTGAGAATGTGCCAGATACCACCAGAGATGCAGACCAGACCGATCCAGATGTGGCCGCCGATGATGTCTTCCATGTTGTTGACGCTGACAATCCAGCCATCGCCACCAAAGGGAGACCTCGTCAGGTAGCCGAAGATAACAGCTGGGTTCAGTGTCGGATTGGTAATGACACGAACATCACCACCGCCCGGTGCCCAAGTATCATATACGCCGCCGAAGAACATAGCCTTGGCTACTAACAGCAGCGCACCTAGACCCAACATAATCAGGTGGAAGCCCAAGATGGTGGTCATCTTGTTCTTGTCTTTCCAGTCGTAGCCAAAGAAGGATGAATACTCTTCTAAGGTTTCAGGACCGCGAACGGCATGATAAATACCACCAAGACCGAGTACGGCGGAGGAAATGAGGTGCAGCACGCCGACGACGAAGTAGGGGAAAGTATCGATGACTTCACCACCGGGACCAACACCCCAGCCCAGAGTAGCCAGGTGAGGCAGGAGGATTAAGCCCTGCTCGTACATAGGCTTTTCTGGCACGAAGTGAGCGACCTCAAACAGGGTCATTGCACCTGCCCAGAAGACAATTAATCCAGCATGGGCAACGTGAGCGCCCAGTAATTTACCGGATAGGTTAATCAGACGGGCGTTACCAGCCCACCAGGCAAAACCTGATGATTCCTGGTCGCGATTCCCCGCAACCATAGAACTAGTAGAAAGTGTTACCACAGGATATTACCTTTTCAAAAAGACAACCGATTTAATTGGGATGAATGCTGAATTATGAGAGTTCAGCATTCACTGTTAAGTTTGTTTTACAGAGCGTTACCGCGAGGAAGAACCTCTTCAGGGAACTCAAAGTGCTCGTGAGGCTGGTCTTGAGGAGCCATCCAAGCGCGAATCCCTTCGTTCAACAGAATGTTCTTGGTGTAGAACGTCTCG
>DATNPC010000872.1:0-7269 GCA_036703375.1 Allocoleopsis sp. | reverse complement strand
TTTAGTCCCTTTAACCGCCAGATTGCAAAATCAATCCGATTCGCCCACCAAAGCGCTGGGGTTACGCAGTCTTGGGGATGCCTTGCAAATCGTTGGGAATCTGGAACGTGCAAGTCAGGCGACGCAGGAGAGTTTGGCAGTCGCCGAGCGATTGAAACTACCACAAGCGATCGCATCTGCTCAACTCAGTCTCGGAAATATTGCCCGCGCTCAACAAAAGCCAGAGGATGCCCTCAAGTATTATCAACAGGCGGCTACGGGTTCCGGTTCGCCAACCATCCAACTCCAAGCTCAACTCAATCAGTTCAGTTTGCTGGTAGAAACCAAGCGAGCTGCCCAAGCTAGCACTCTCGTCTCTTCTATTCAACAACAAATTGGTGCCTTACCTCCCAGTCGCACCACAATTTATGCCCAAATCAACTTCGCCCAGAGTTTGACGCGCTTAAAACAACTCGATGCCTCAGCGGTTCCCAGTTGGTCGGAGATTACCCAGGGCTTGACGACAGCCAGCCAACAAGCGAAGGCGTTAGGGGATCGACGGGCAGAGGCTTATGCCTTGGGTCAATTAGGTGAAGTCTACGAACAGGCGAAACAGTGGAACGAGGCGCAACCCCTCACCGAACAAGCCCTGTTTATCGCCCAAACAATTGATGCCCCGGACATGACCTACCGCTGGCATTGGCAGCGCGGACGGATTTTGGAAGCACAGGGAAAAACCGAGGATGCGATCGCATCTTACACGAGTGCAGTGGATGTGCTGCGAGACCTGCGTAGCGACTTGGTGACGGTGAATCGCGAGGTACAGTTTTCCTTTCAAGAAAGCGTTGAACCGATTCACCGAGAACTGGTGAGCTTGCTGTTAAATGCCGACGGCGGGAAGTCTAGCCCGGATAAGTTGGAAAAAGCCCGTCAGGTGATCGAATCCCTACAAATCGCAGAACTCAACAATTTCTTACGAGAAACTTGCCTGGATGTCAAGACTGTACCGATTGAGAAAATTCCTGGAATCCAGCAGGTAGCGGTAATTTATCCGATTATTCTGCCCGATCGACTCGAAGTGATTGTCAGCGTGCCGGGACAGCAACAGCAACTGCGCCATGAAACAACCCGCATCTCTAGTCAGGAGGTTGAAGAAAAGGTCGAGCGATTGCGGAGTACCTTATACAACCGCATTAGCTTGGCGTATAAACCGTTAACCCAAGAGGTTTACAATCTGCTCATCCGTCCGATTGAGAAAGATTTGGCGGCGAGTCAGGTGAAGACGTTGGTGTTTGTTTTGGATGGAGCGCTACGGAATATTCCGATGGCAGCGCTGAATGACGGGCAGCAATATCTCTTGGAGAAATACGCGATCGCGCTGACTCCCGGATTACAGCTTACCAGTCCCAAACCCCTACAGGGAAGAAAGTTAAGTGCAATCACCGTTGGCATCACGGAGGCACGTCAAGGGTTTTCCAAGTTACCGAATGTAGAAGCCGAACTCAAGGAAATTCAAAAGAAGATTCCTACACGGATGCTGCTCAATCAAAACTTCACGAATGCTGAGTTTAAAAAGGCAGTGAGCGATTCCTCGGTTCCCATCGTGCATCTGGCCACTCATGGAAAGTTTAGCTCTCAGCAGGAAGATACCTTTATTCTCACTTGGGATGGTCGGTTGGATGTGGGACAGTTGAACAGTTTCCTGCAAGCGAATGAGCTGCGACGCTCCGATCCCATCGAGTTACTCGTGTTGAGTGCGTGCGAAACCGCATCTGGGGATAAACGAGCGGCGTTAGGGTTGGCTGGGGTAGCAGTTCGGGCGGGAGCCCGCAGTACGGTAGCCAGTCTTTGGTCGGTGGATGATGCAGCAACGGCAGCACTGATGGGGCGATTTTATGAGGAGATAGCGAGTCAGAAGGTGACGAGAGCCGAAGCCCTGCGGCAAGCTCAGCTTTCAATTTTAAAAGACCCTCGTTTCCGACGCCACCCGTACTTTTGGGCTCCGTTCATCCTATTGGGCAACTGGTTGTAGTGCTTTCTTACAAAGGAATTTAAAGATTGTGTAATTGCAGAGCTGATGCCTTGACGATCTAATAGAATAAGTTGTACTCAGTCAAGGTTGTTCTTTATCTAGCCCTTAGCTCGGTACCAGTAGGCTAGGGTGAGCCACTTTAACAAGTTATCTACCTATCCCCAGGAGCGAGAGGAGTCTGGGGACTGTACAGTTATTTCGCAAATTACTGAAACGAGTTGCGATCGCTGTTCCTGATTCAAGGGGGCTAGAGGCGTTCGCAACAGAGGATATTAGTATATTTCCTTGGTCTATCAACGGTTGGGTTAGAGGTACGGCAATGACTCGCTACACAAACAACGGATTTTGGTGGTCAAGCGTTACGGGTGTCATGGCTGCGATCGGGGTCGTGGCGAGTTACCCCTTTCCCACTTTAGCTCAGATTACTCCTGACCAAACCTTGGGGGCTGAAGCGTCCCGTATCACCCCAAATGTCGATGTGCGGGGAGGAATGGCTGACCGAATTGATGGGGGAGCGATTCGGGGGTCTAATCTATTCCATAGTTTTCGAGACTTTAATGTTGGGGAACTCCAGCGAGTTTATTTTGCCAATCCGCAGGGAATTGAAAATATCTTGGGGCGGGTGACGGGGAGTACGCGATCGAATATTCTCGGCACGTTAGGGGTAGATGGTGGGGCAAATCTATTTCTGATTAATCCCAACGGAATTATTTTTGGACCGAATGCCAAGCTCGATATTCGGGGTTCCTTTCTCGCTGGAACAGCAGACGGCTTCAAGTTTCCCGATGGTAGCGAGTTTCGAGCCAAAGACCCGAATGCCCCGCCTTTAGTGACGGTGAATATTCCGATTGGCTTGCAGTATGGTCCTGACGCGCCCGCAGCATTGGTGAGTCAGGCAGATTTGACAGTTGGACAGAGCATGATGCTGTCTGGCGGGTCAGTGACGAGTACTGGAAAACTATCAGCACCGGAAGGCCTAGTGGCAGTGGAAGGGGTAGCTGGCGATGTACAAGTGCAGAATGTGACAGCGAAAGCAGCTATTCTCGCTTCCAGCCAGAATTTGTTATTGGCTGAAAGTCAGCTGCGGACAACAGGAGATTTATCGCTATTAGCTCAAGGTACGGTGTGGGTGCGGGACAGTGTAGCAAATCCTTTCGTAGCTCATGCGGGCGGGAATCTTTACATTCGAGGAAATCAGGGTATAGATATCCTGGCATTGAATCATCCAGAAGAAATACCGTTCCAAAGCGGTGGAAACCTTACTCTTGTCAGTGACGGCATTATCTCTGGAGATTCTCACTTTTCTAGTGGTGAGAATTATTCAATGCTGAATCTGGCAGGTGAACCTGGAACCTTTGTCAGCTACTACGACCCAATCATCTACTCTAATGGCAATGTTACATTTGGGGACTATACAGGTGTATCGCTCAAAGTAGAGGCTACTGGAGGGATCACAGGTGGAAATATCAAAATCACAGGACCAGAGTGCGGGGGGACAGGGGCGACTAGTTGCGCTCCTGGTATTGTCGGTATTCCAACAACTGATCCAGATTTCAACACATTGACCACCTCTCCTGCTGTAATTTTACGTGCAGGGGTTCCGGTAAATCCAGCTAATGTCAACGTTTCTCAAGGACCGCCAGCAACAACAGTTACTGCTGGAGGAACTGTCTTTACATCAGGCTTAGTTTCTTACTCTCAAGCGAATGCTACTAATCCGATAATCGCTCCTGGAGGAACAACGCTCGCACCAGCAGATGACCAAGTTAGTGCTCCCATTCCGTTGGGGTTCACGTTTAATTATTTTGGGGTTGACTACAACAACATCTACATTAGCTCTAATGGATTCATCACACCTGTCCCTTCAGCAACATCTGGTTGCTGCACGGGAGGCGTACTTCCTTCCCCTTCATCTCCCAGTGCAGCCATTGCTGGGTGGTGGGAAGACCTCACTTCCATTCCAGGGGGCGCTATCAGCTATCAGACAGTCGGTGCCCCAGGCAATCAAATCTTTGTTGTAAATTACAACAATATTCAGCACTACCCTACTGGTAATCCTGCTTCATTTCAAATCCAGCTGTTTGAAGGCACGAATAACATTGAATTGCATTATCCAAATGCAGCAACTGATGGAGGAGTTCACTCCGCTGGCATCCAAAACCAAAGCGGTACAGTTGGGCTTCAGTTCTTTCGAGGCACAACTGCACTTCCCAACAACACAGCTGTCCTCTACACGCCCATTCAATCAACAGGTACACCCAGCATTGCTGTCAGAAACATTGACACCTCCTCGACCTCTGGAGTAGGAGGTACTGTAGAATTGCAAGCGGCACAGGACATTACAATTACAGGTAATATTAACTCCTCATCTTCTTTAGGGCGGGGTGGTGCAGTTACAATCACCTCTCAAAGAGGTGGTATTAACCTCAGTCTTAACGGAGGCTTCATCGATTCTTCTAGTAGGTTTGGAAATGGCGGTTCCATTACTCTAACTGCTAACAATGGTTCTGTCATTGTTAACAATAGCAGAATTCGTAGTAATACAAAGGGTTTTGGTAATAGTACAGCTGGTGCTATTGATATCACAGGGAACTCACTTTTCTTAACTAATTCCAGTTTGGATGCTGGTGCATTGAAGGATGGTAATGGTGGCAATGTAGTGTTGAATGCTCTTAATAATGGTTCTATTCTTTTGGATGGAAGCACAATTTTCAGCGATACTCCTTCCGGTCAGCCCCAAAACCAGGGCGGTCAAATCAATCTCATAGGTGGATCGGTTTCTTTGAAAAATGGCAGTCTTGTGGACGCTAGTACTAGTGGTCAAGGGCAAGGTGGTAGCGTATCAGTGCTTGCAACTGGGAGTATTGCACTAGATGACAGTAGCATCAGCACTACGGTGAAAGTAGGAGCAGGGGGTAATGGTGGTTTAATTGACATCCAGGGAGGAGCAGTTGCTTTAACCAATGGGGGTAGGATAGAAGCCCGGACGCTTGGGACTCAAGGAACTTCTGGAAATGCCCAGGCAGGAGATATCCAGGTTAAGGTTACAAGTCCCGACTTTGTAGATCCGGTTTCAGGTCAGCTCATTCCAACGTTTATCGCCTCTGGCTTTAATTCTCAAGGATTTTCTAGTGGTTTATATACTGCCTCCGAACAAGCTACTAGTGGTCAGGGTGGGAATATAACAGTCACTGTACCTAAACCTAACGGTACTGTAAGAGTCTCAGATGGTGCTGTTTTCAGTGCACGTAACCAAGGAAATTTTCTGGGTGGCTCGATTAAGGTTGATGCCCAAAACGTTGAGTTACTTAATGGTGGACAATTTATAGCCACCACTTCGGGTAGCGGTTCTGCCGCCAACATTGAAGTCTTAGCTCCAGGTCACGTCACTATTTCTGGAGCTGATGCCAACTTCGTTAACCGACCCCCAATCACTTCGGCCACTGGGTCTGCCACAGATATGCCCATACAAGAACAGGAAGCTAATAATTCTCCCTTGCCTGGACCTGGTGGGCCACAGCAGATCACTCAATTCTCAATTGCGAACAATCCTAATATCGACTCTTCTATAACAATCCCCCATGCCTCTATTCAGGGTACAGGAGATGGGACGTTTGACTACTACCAATTCCACGCGAACAAGGGAGATACAGGTATTTTTGATATTGACAGCACCACTGATCCTTCCTTTCCACCTTTTAATCCTCCAGCCCTTAATCCTTTAGATACTCAACTCTTTCTCTTCCGCCTTGCACCTGATGGAAAGAGTACGACTCTATTACAAGAGAATGATGATGCTTCCATATCATTGGGAGCGGGTGGCAGTACTAGTGGATTGGAATCGTTTATCCGCACCCGGACACCTTTCTCACAGTCTGGTGATTACATTATAGGTGTCAGTCACTATCCATCTAGCGCTTCCGATGCTGGAATTGACAGCACTAGTAGTCCACTGCCCAACAACAGCACCTACACTCTTCAGGTGTCAGTTGGTCCTGATATCACTACAAATGCAGGACTCGCTCCTAATCAAGGTGCTAATAGTGGTATCTATGCACCCTCTCAAGGAACCGGTGCTGGTGGGAGTGTAAAGATTACCACCAGTCAGTTAAATATCCAGGATCGAGCAGAAATATCAGCTTCTACAGTAGGTCTGGGACAAGGCGGAAGTGTCACGGTAGACGCGATGAACGGAGGTTCCGTGTCTCTCGATAATGGCAGCATTAACACCGCAGTCCAAGCTGGAGCAGCAGGTAGCACTCCCAATGGAATCGGTGGTGATATCAACATTAGCGGGGCTAGTGCAGTTTCTTTAACCAATCGTTCTTCCCTGGATGCCAGCACTAGTGGTCAAGGTCATGGGGGAGACATATCTGTAAATGTTCTTGACGGAGGCACAGTCTCTCTAGTCAACAGCAGTATTAATGCGAGAACTATTGCACAGGGGGAGGGTGGAACGGTATCAGTGTTAGCGAATGGAGGTTCTCTCTCCCTTGCTGGCAGCAGCAACATCAGCACGGCTGTGAGTGAAACGGCAACAGGTAATGGTAACGCTATCAATATTTCAACTGGGGCAATTTCCTTGACACAGGGGTCTCGACTAGAAGCGTCAACTCTTGGTAGCGGCAATGCAGGAAATATCAATATTAACGTTTCAGACCGACTAGATATCTCGGGAGCTAGTCCATTGGGCGCTTATAGTGGGTTGTTAACTTCTTCAGAAAGAGCGAATAGTGGCAGAGGGGGCAACATCACCATCAATACTGCTAATAATCCTCAAGGTATTCTGCGAGTAACCGATGGTGGTTTTTTGAGTGCAAGAACCACTGGTAGTTCCCCTGGCGGCAACATTGAGGTGAATGTTAGGGAGCTACAGGCAGTCAATGGCGGTCAAATCATCACCTCTGGCTCTAATAGCGGAAAAGCTGGTGATATTAGAGTTACTGCCACCGATGGCATCACTATTTCAGGTAGTAATCCCAACTTTAGCCCTAGTGCGAATACAACAACGAGTGGTGGTACTGGCTTACTGACTGAAGCTGAGCCAAATGACTCGATTGCTGGGGCACAATTCATAGATTCAAGTCTTTTTTCAATTGCCAGCAATCCAAATATTAATTCTTCAACTACTATTCCTCATGTCTCCATCTCAGGTAGCGGAAATGGCACATTTGACTATTACTCATTTAATGTAACAACCCCTAATAGCCCTGCTATTTTTGACATTGATAATGGCTTTAAGCCTGGAGATCCAAGCA
>DATNPC010000871.1:0-11074 GCA_036703375.1 Allocoleopsis sp. | reverse complement strand
GGGAGACGGGGAGATGGGGGCACGGGGAGACGGGGAGACGGGGAGACGGGGAGACGGGGAGATGTTCATCCTTATCTAATCCCTACGATCTACTTCAACATGTCTGTATCGCTTCCATTGGGCCTCAAACCTCTGTTACTTGTCGTGAATTGCTGGGACGAGTGGATGTGGAAGCCCAAGAGTATACTTTGGAAGGATTGACTCAGGCTATTGTACAGTGGGCAACAGATAAAGCTTAATCAACCGCACTCACTGCTCACTGCTAACTGCTCACTGGCCACTGTTCACTGTTCACTGCCCACTGTTCACTGCTAATGTCTAATACACCGCAACGTCGAATTGGCTTGACGGGTGGTATCGGTACGGGAAAAACCACTGTCTCGAAGTACCTCGCCAACCGTTATCATTTACCCGTTTTAGATGCAGATATCTACGCCAGGGAAGCCGTGCAACTGGGTTCGCCAGTGCTGAGAAAAATTTGCGATCGCTACGGTAAGGATATCTTACTTCCCGATGGGACGCTCAATCGCCAACGATTGGGAGACATTGTGTTCAACAATTCAACTGAGCGAGAGTGGTTGGAGCAACAAATCCATCCCTACGTGCGCGATCGCTTTTACTCTGAACTCGATGCTTTGATTGCGCCTACAGCTGTCTTAGTTATCCCTCTATTATTTGAAGTGGGGATGACTGATGTAGTAACGGAAATCTGGGTCGTGAGCTGTTTGCCCGAACAACAGATCGAGCGCATGATAGAACGCGATCGCCTTTCTCTCGAACAAGCCCAAGCTCGCCTCAACAGTCAGCTACCCATTCAAGACAAGATTGCTCGCGCCGATGTAGTTCTGGATAACTCCTCTACGCTAGACGCTTTGCTGAAGCAGGTCGATTTAGCTTTGGGTTCGTGAGATTGGCTTTTTTTCATCAAGCACAGAGGGTGTATCCCAATGAGAGCAGAAATAGTATTTTTGTGGGGTGGGCATCCTGTCCGCCTTGTAATTGGATTTTATGGTGCCGCGTTACTAGGGGTCAACGTCACGTCATGTCCCTTCGCCAAGTCGCTGAAAGCTTTTGCTTTGTGTTGATTCACGGAGACGAATACAGCGCCCATATTCCCTGCTTTAATGGTTAATTGTTTGTTGGCTTTCCAGGTTTTTTTTGTTCCCTTGGCGGCCAACCCCTTGAATTCCGTTTTGCCATCTACATTCACATCTAACCAAGAGCGATCGGTAGTATTCAGCGTTACTTGTAGTGGGGAAGCAGGCTGAGACCCTTTAGGCTTAGATATAGTTTGTGGCTGAACGATGAGAGAGCTATTCTGTTTGGAGACTTTAGTGGTTGGTAATCGACTGGCTACATACAATAATCCAGTAACCGCAACGACTCCAATAACTGAATAAAGCACATAAGGGTTGATAGATTTGAGCGTTGTAGGTTTGGTATTCAGATCGGGCAAATCTTGGAAGGTATCCGATTTGACGGGCGAGAAGGTTACTGGAAACGATTTTGCTAAGGTCGCACCATCGAGATTGAGCGCATCTGCATAGCGACGGATAAATCCTTGAATGAACACGGGTTCGGGCAACAGCTCGGATTGACCTTCTTCGAGAGCGTTTAACAATCGCGAGGGGATAAACGTCCTGGCCGCTACTTCTTCTCTAGAGATGGACTGCTCTTGCCTCAGTTGTCGCAAGTATGCGCCAATTTCCTTCAGTTGCTCCAATTGAACTGGATTTAATTGATTCACGGGTTCACCCTACTAACGTGGAGAGAGCTGGAATTCAATAGAAAAATTAACAGTTTGCCTGGATCGGGCAGAACTGTCAAGGAAAAAACTCAATAATTTTTTACAAAAAAACGAACAAGGAATTAATCGTTCAAAGGGCTTTTTCGTAAATTCGGTAGGTTTTATAAATCTTGCCGCCTGAGGCTTCAATCAGCTTGCGGGACGGAAAGTTGTCTTCGTAGACCCAAGAGAGTTCGGCCCGTTTATAGGGTTTACCTTTTTGAATCCCGCCCTGCATTCCTAAATAGATTAAAGCGAGTGGTACCATTTTCCGGCGATACTCTGGCAGCGAACAAATGGCAATGACTCGTCCGCGATCGATTTGACGGCGATACCAGAGAAATTTGAGGATTCCCAACCCATTCAGTCGGCCGTTAACGTGTTTGAGGGGGATGTTGTAGTCGGGTAGCCCCATAAAAAAACCAACCATCTCGCCGTTGTCTTCGGCGATGGGAAAGACATCGGGGTCTACTAAGCTTTGCAACGCTTTCGCTTCTGCCAAAAATTCTTGTTCTGTACGCGGTGTAGAACTCCAGTTATGGGCAAACGCACGGGTAAATAGGTGATAAAGACTGATGCAATCTTGCTCAAATGCTTCCCCTTTGGTTCTCAAAGGGCGGAAGGTGATGCCAGATTTACAGGCAATTCGATAGGCTTTCTCAAATTCTGCGGGTAAGGGTTTGTCGAGTGGGAAGTCATAAGCGTAGGCATCCTTAGCTTTGTGCCAACCGTCCTTTTCCATAAATTCTGGATAGTACGACGGGTTGTAGGGCATCATCACCAGGGGGGGTGAGTCAAAGCCATCGACTAAGAATAAGCAATTGTTATGAGTAGATAGATCGATCGGTCCTCGTGCAACAGTCATGCCCTGCTCTCGCAGCCACGTTTGGGCAGCATTGAGGAGAGCCTGCGCGATCGCAAAATCGGGAACGCACTCAAAAAAACCAAACAAACCAACATTTTTGCCTTCGCGTTCGATCAAGCGCTGATTCACAGCTGCAACAATGCGTCCCACGGCTTGAGGGTTTTTGCCGCCTCGCTCTACGGCAATAAATTGCTGTAACGTCCCATACTCAAAAAACGGATTACTGGGTGCAAAGTGCTTGGCAATATCGCTGCGTAGTGGCGGCACCCAGTTGGGATCGTTTGCATAGACTTGCCCTGGTACCTCCAGAAACAGTTCGCTCTGTGCCGGAGTAGTCACAACCTGAATCTCAGCGGACAAACGCTCGGTTGGCATATTTTAATGGTGTGATTCGTTGTTCGTTATTAGTTGTTGGTTGAGAGATGACTATCAACCAACAACCAATAACCACTAACAAACTAAGCACTAATCATTGGTTTGTACAACAAGTCCCGTGTTGCCACCATAGCGGCGACTAATCGATCCATTTCTTCTCGCGTATGGAGAGCGTTGACGGTAATGCGGAGGCGGGGTTTGGCAATAAACCAGATGGGGGAAACCCAAATCCCGTGTTTGTCAACCATGTGGCGACCAAACAGTTTGGGATTAATCTCAGGTGGGAGGATAACGGGGACTACGTTGGTTTCGCCAATCGCGGTAAAACCCTGTTCGTTTAAACGCGATCGCAAATACTGCGTATTCTCTTGAAGATTTTTCACCCGTTCGGGATGCTGGCGAACTTGACGAATACTCTCCAATGCGGCGGCGGTGAGAGGTGGAGACAAGGAAATCGTCCCAATCGATGTCGGAGAGACATTCAACAGAGGGATAAGCTCTGCGACATGAGAGCTAATTGCCGCGCCAGCAGATGCCGCAAACTTAGAGAACGTGGTCATAATCAAGGGGATAATGCCCCGTTCGATCGCATGCTGCGGTAGAATCCCGAAATGTTCGTAGATGCCTCGTCCCGTTGCTCCAATCGAGCCACTGGCATGAGCTTCATCCATCACCAGCACGCTGCCGTCATAATGTTGCAGTACGTCCAGCATGTCGGGTAGAGGCGCAATATCGCCATCCATGGAAAAAACGGCATCGGAAACTACCATAATCCGGTCGTCCGGTCGGGCATACCGGCGCAGCTTCCGGGCTAAATCCTCGACATCACAATGACGATAGGCTCTGACTCGAACGCGGGGGCTATGACCGAATAACTTTCCCGAACGGGTACCCGCATTTGCGATCGCGGAGACAATACAACCGTGATTGAGCACATCTGTCAAAATTAATGTCTCGCGAGTATTCTGAAATTCGGGGACTGGAATTGCCAAGTGGCAAAAGGCATCCATCAGTGCTTGCATCGCCATCCAAGCATTGATAAACAGCTGAGTATGAGGCAAGTGCTTAAACTCAGAAATTTCTTGTTCCAACTGCCGATGCAAATCGATGCGACCGCTCAAGACCGAGCAGGAACTGTTGGACGTTCCATACTGGAGGATGGCATCGATTGCGGCTTGCTTGACTGCCTCTTCCTGAACGAGACCTAAAACATCATTCGTGCAGAATGTGAGAACCGTCTGACGCTTGCCTGTGGCAGCCGCTTCAATCTCAACTAAGTTCCCCTGCTTTTGATGGCAAATATACTCATCCGGATCGAGTCCACTTTCGTACCAGCGCTGGACGTACTCTTTAACAACTTGCACCAATTTACTCCTCTCACCATTTCCTAGATAGCCTATCGCCTCTGGCTAAAAAAGCCTCTTTTTTTAGTTAGGGTAGCAACTTATTAATTGAATCCGATGTTCGATGAGTTGCGCTATGACCCGATCTGGCGATTTATGAAATTACTTCACCCCTTGACTTAACTCCTGAGATCGTGCTCAGAATCCAGTTCTGTAGAAGGTTGACCGGCTGACCCACAGTCGCGCTTACCAATGCGTTCATCCTACCAGCGAATTCTCTTGACTTGGTTCTGTTGGGTCTAGGGTCGCCAAGGGGGACAACACGGCAGACGTTTTCGAGTCAGCGCGTTGCGTCTTGTTTGGTTGATTTGATTGTTGCATAAAATGCTGATATTGCCGGACGATCAGCCGCTCCACTGCAATAATTGCTGGGTTGATTTCGACATAGCGTCGCTGGGGATTCGCTAGGTAAGTTTGCTGTTCGCTCTCCATCATCTCAATATCTTGGACGAGAAATCGCATAAATACGAAGCGTTCCAGCACCGTTTGTAGGATTGGTTCGCCCAGCCTTCGCAGCCATTTGGGCAAGCGAATGTTGAGGAAAAACAGGGCAAACGAGCGACTTTGGGTTGGCCCTACTGGCAGACGCATCAGATAGAGTGTAGAAACTCCTTCCAAAGAGCTGTAATAGTGGGGGTAGCGATACTCAACGGAGATCGTGCGGGTCGTTACTTCATCTGCGCGATCGCTTAATCCCAAAAACTTTGCCATGCGACCTTGATAGGACACATCATACTCAGCACATACCGATGCTTCCGTTTCCCGCAGACTTTTTAGTACGGGATTAAACCAGCCTTGCAGGTTCTCGTGTAAAAATCCATGAAAAACATCCATGGAATTTTCATTGCAGATGGAAAAATGGGCTTGCATGCGAGCTGTAACCGGCACCATCAACCAATCGGGATTGTTAAACTCTGCCATCTCTGGTGGCTGATTGTTCGTGGCTAAGCTTGGATCGCCGGGAAACACCCAAATCAAATTGTATTTTTCCTGAACGGGATAGCTACGGACTTTAGCGCGGGGAAGTTTTTGCTCTTGAGGCAAGTAGGGAACGTTGACACATTCGCCACCGCCGTTGAATTCCCAACCATGATAGGCACAGGTCAGATGACACCCTTGAACTACACCTTTATGGAGGGCAACTCCTTTGTGAGGACAGGCATCTTCTAGAGCATGAATTTGACCCTCCGCATCGCGGTAAATCGCGATCGCCTGTTGCCAAATAACTACCGGCATAATTGTCCCTGGCTTGAGTTGATTAGCCCAAGCCACCGGATACCAGTAATTGGGATTGATGCCCACCTCGCGCACATTATTTTGAATTATCTGGCTGGTCAGGGTTGTAGCCAGTTCCATCGCCCATGCCTCTATTGCCTGTTTATCTGACAATATTTAGCTTGTCGAGCTCCCCGAAGTCAATCAACCGATCTTCAGATACCAGATCGATGACGATTAGCAAGTGTATTCATCACTGCAACTCTTGCGTGAATTTGCGTATATTATGAAAGAATTCTGAAAAACTAATACAAAAAACTGATAAAAAGTTAGCACCAAACGCTTCTGTTCGAGAGCATCTCTCTTGGAACAGCGGCGGTTTCATTGCTTGAAGATGAGGGTGAAAAAATCTATGCGTAAGTGGAGTTTTCTGCTGCTAGCTGTCATAGTCTTGGTGACTCCTTTGACAGCCTGTAGAAGCCGTTCTAGTAATACGACTGCCCAGTCCGGCAGCAGTGCATCGGGAGGTGCTCTTTTCAACAAAGTGAAAAGCCGGGGCAAGTTGCTTTGTGGCGTCAGTGGTAATTTGCCAGGGTTTAGCTATGTAGATCGGCAGGGTAAATACTCCGGCCTCGACGTAGATATTTGCCGTGCGATCGCGGCTGCGATATTGGACGATCCAGAAAAAGTAGAATATCGCAACCTCAATGCCAAAGAGCGATTTACAGCGCTACAAGCCGGAGAAATCGATGTCCTCAGCCGCAACACCTCGTTGACAATGAACCGCGATACCGCTCAGGGTCTAGAGTTTGCCCCGGTTGTCTTCTACGATAGTCAAACCATCATGGTGAAAAAAGCCAGTGGAGTCAAAGACCTGAAGGGATTACAGGGAAAATCCATCTGCGTGCAAACCGGAACCACCACCGAGCAAAACTTATCCGATCAGATGCGTAAAGCAGGTGTGAAGTATACACCGATTGTCTTTGAAGAAGTCGATCCCACCTTTGCCGCTTACCAAGAAGGCCGCTGTCAAGGAGTGACAAGCGATCGCTCTCAGCTCGTATCTCGTCGCAGCAAACTCCCTAACCCTGACGATAACGTAATCCTAGACGTGGTGATGTCAAAAGAGCCTCTAGCACCAGCGGTCAAAAAAGGCGATTCTCAATGGATTGACACGGTCAGGTGGGTCGTCTACGGCCTTATAGAAGCGGAAGAACAGGGCATTACCTCAAAAAACATCGACCAGTTTGCTAGTAGTACCGATCCGGTCGTGAAGCGACTGCTGGGAACAGAAGGAACGTTAGGGAAAGATATCGGACTCACAAATGACTTTCTAGCTCGTGCTATCCGAAAAGTTGGCAACTATGGCGAGATTTACGAACGGAACCTCGGTCAGAGTACACCCTTCAAATTGAAACGCGGTCAAAACGATATCTGGGAAAAGGGTGGTTTGATGTACTCACCCCCGCTTAGGTAACAATAATTCTTGAAATAGTGAATGTTGAACAAGCAACAAGTACTAAGTAGAGGGAGCTAATTAATCGTAAGGTGGGCATTGCCTAAAAAGAAATCGTTGTCAGGTTTGCAGAGCCGATCGTAGGCAATGCCTACCCTATAGTTGTGGCAAAGATGAATGTTGAAAAATCACTAATTAATAATTCACAATTCAGAATTCAGAATTTTTATTTAGCCCTTATAGTGAACAATGAGTAGCTCACCGCAACCGGGTAATAGCCGCGATTCAATCAACTTCAAAGACATCCCGAAGTTGGTGCGGGATGTGCGGTTTTGGAAAATTGCCGGACAAATCATCGCTGTTGTGTTGTTTGTTACAGCGATCGCAATTCTGGGAGACAATCTCCTCTACAATTTGCAACGATTGGGGCTTGGGTTGGGATTTGACTTTCTCGATTCGCAGGCCTCATTCGATATTGGGGAGAGCTTGATTCCCTACAACCCATCTGATACGTTTGGTCGGGCAATTACGGTGGGATTGCTCAACTCGTTGCGAATCATCGTCTTGGGGCTGATTCTCGCCTCAATTGTCGGCTTGATTGTCGGGATTTCCCGGCTTTCTGATAACTGGTTAGTGCGAAATCTTGCCTTGGTGTATGTTGAAACCTTTCGCAACATCCCCTTGCTCGTGCAACTCCTCTTTTGGTACTCGGCAGTGCTGCTCAAGCTGCCGCCACTGGAAAAATCTGTGACGGTTCTCAATAGTATCTTCTTAACCCAAACGGGCTTGTATGTGCCCTGGTTCGTCACTAATGCCACTACAGGAATTTGGGTGTTGCTGCTGGCGATTGGGATTGTAGGTGCGTCATGGGCTTGGCGCTGGCGAACCCGGATGATGGTGGAGCAAGGCCGTTCTGGCAGACAACTCCTATGGGCGGCAGGAGCGATCGCGATTTCCTTACTCCTCGCTTTAATTTTGACCCGGAGAGAACCGTTTGTTATCAGTTTGCCCCAAGTTACCCAGGATGCGATCGAGGGCGGATTGCGGATGAGTCCGGAGTTTTGCGCCATCCTAATTGGACTGGTATTTTACACGGGCAGTTTCATTGCTGAAATCGTGCGGGCTGGCATCCAGTCGGTGCCTAAAGGTCAGTGGGAAGCGGCAAAAGCCGTGGGATTGCGTGGAGGTCTGGCAATGCAGCTGATTATCTTACCCCAAGCGCTGCGAGTGATTATTCCCCCACTGACTTCGCAATACCTCAACTTAGCCAAAAATTCCAGTTTAGCGATCGCGGTTGGCTTCTCGGATATCTATCAAGTCGCCTCAACCACACTCAATCAAACAGGTCGGGCTGTTGAGGTCATGGTTATCATTGCGGTAGCCTACCTTGCCATTAGCTTGATTATTTCTTCGGTGATGAACTTCCTCAATAGCAGAGTACAACTCAAGGAAAGGTAAATAAATTATGAATTCTAAATGATGAATTATGAAAAAACTCGAATTCTTTAAGTGGAAATTCATAATAGTAGAAAGCTTAGCTGAGGTCAAAATTTTATGATTCACCCTTGACGAAATTAGGCTAAATTCATCATTCATAATTCAGCAATTATTTATAATTCATCACTCATAATTTAGTATGGACAACCTATCCCCACTAGCTCCCCCAGAGGTTGAGTCTCCGTCTCCCTGGGACTGGGTGCGGGCAAATTTGTTGAGTACTTGGTACAACGCTGTCCTGACGGTTGTTTGCCTGTTCGCGATCGCGTGGGTGCTCAAAACTCTCCTGACGTGGATGTTCTTTCAGGCTCAATGGGCGGTTGTCCAGGCGAACTTGCGGCTATTTTTTGTCGGTCGTTTCCCGCCAGATTTATATTGGCGAGTTTGGACGACGCTAGAGGTAATTGCTGGGATTGCTGGATTGTCTTGGGGGTTTTATCAAAAGCTGGGTCGTCTTTGGAATCGCCCGTTATTGTTTACTTTGGGTGCAGCAATTGTCGCTGTCGCTTTATTACCCATTGGTTTAACGCCGCACCTGTGGCTTTGGGGCGCGATCGCTTTAGTGGCAGTTGGTTATGGCGTGGGACGACAGTTACCGCTCAACTTAGGTAGCTGGTTGCCTGCGGCTTGGGTTATCTCCTATTTCATTATCCTGTGGCTGATTAAGGGAGGCTTGGGTTTAGAGGAGACAAACACGAATGACTGGAATGGTTTGCTGCTAACGCTGTTCACGGCACTGACCAGCATTATCCTCTCGTTTCCCATTGGGGTATTACTTGCGTTGGGGCGTCAAAGTGCCCTGCCTGTCGTTCGCTGGTTTTGTATCCTCTATATTGAAGTAATTCGAGGGCTACCGCTGATTGGTATCCTGTTTTTCGCACAATTGATGCTGCCGTTATTTCTACCCCCCGAATACGAACAACTGGATCGGGTGGTGCGAGCGATCGCGGGGCTGACTCTCTTCAGTGCGGCATACCTAGCAGAGAACGTGCGCGGAGGTTTACAATCAATTCCTCGCGGTCAGGCGGAAGCCGCACGCGCTTTGGGATTGAATCCTGCCTTTACGGTGGTGCTAATTATTCTGCCTCAAGCGTTAAAAGCGGTGATTCCAGCG
Organism: Allocoleopsis sp.; assembly: GCA_036703375.1. Lineage (GTDB taxonomy): Bacteria > Cyanobacteriota > Cyanobacteriia > Cyanobacteriales > Coleofasciculaceae > DATNPC01. The sequence goes on along the minus strand of DATNPC010000871.1, from coordinate 1,363 downwards.
ATCGTAGGTCAGTTTATTAGCTTATCTAAAGATACATCGCTCCTAGCACTATTCGGTTTATTAGAGTTGCTGGGGATGTCGCGTTCAATTCTCGCACAGCCTGAGTTTATCGGTCGCTATGCGGAAGTCTATTTCTTTATTGCTCTGATTTATTGGATCTTCTGTTATGGCATGTCGTTAGCCAGCCGACGTTTGGAGAGGCAATTAAATGTCGGTCATCGTTAACCTGCTCAGCAAGTCAAAAGTCAAAAGAAAGAAAAGCCTTATTTGCTCGACTTTCGGCGAGTACCTAAATACAAGTCCAATGTGAAGCAGCTTATTAGAAAACGTTTGTAGATCGGAAAACTAATCAAATGACACAGCAACCTCTGCCAATTCAGGATAGTAACCAATCATCAGAAGACACTCCTGCGATCGTTGCCCAAGACGTTCACAAATGGTACGCCAATAAGTTTCACGTCCTGCGCGGCGTCAGCCTGAGGGTGAATCGAGGGGAAGTCGTGGTGATTATGGGGCCTTCGGGTTCTGGTAAGTCCACCTTTATTCGGACGTTCAATGCGTTAGAGGATTACCAGCGAGGGCAGATTGTCATTGATGGCATCGAATTGTCCCACGATATCCGCAATATTGACACGATTCGTCGGGAAGTCGGGATGGTGTTTCAACAATTCAACCTGTTTCCTCACCTCACGGTGCTGCAAAACGTGACGCTAGCGCCGATTTGGGTACGTCGCTGGAAAAAGGCGAAGGCAGAAGAAGTGGCGATGCAATTGCTGGAACGGGTAGGAATTTTAGAACAGGCGAAAAAATATCCCGGCCAGTTATCTGGAGGACAGCAGCAACGAGTTGCGATCGCGCGGGCTCTAGCGATGCAACCCAAGATTATGCTATTTGATGAACCCACGTCAGCCCTCGATCCGGAGATGGTGAGGGAAGTACTCGATACAATGCGATCGCTTGCTCAGACTGGGATGACGATGGTTGTGGTTACTCACGAAGTTGGCTTTGCCCGTGAGGTAGCCGATCGAATCGTGCTGATGGCGGATGGACTATTGGTGGAAGAAGCACCCCCCAAAGACTTCTTCCAAAATCCTCAAGAAGAGCGCACCCGTAAGTTTTTGTCTCAAATCCTTTAATGTTGGAGAAATTGGGTGCTTGCGCTTATACGTCTACAGCAATGATTGGTTAGGTCTTTTGAGCAATGATATACACATGGTTTTCAGGATATTGGTCATATTCGAGATGGCGGCATGTGCAGTGATGCTCAATCAGAATCCTGAGGAAAGCATCTACTCCCAACGTGCTGTAATCGAAGTCCTGGCCTTGAAAAGCACCTGAAATCTCGCTATTTGTATGTCCACCA
>DATNPC010000870.1:0-2794 GCA_036703375.1 Allocoleopsis sp. | reverse complement strand
ATTAGCTACACATCCCGTACCAGTAGTGAATTCTGGCTGTCAGGCTCGTTCGAGCTTTATAGCCGTAAAAGCCTTGCTCTGACAGCATTCTACATTTAATTGATGACACGCCCTAAGTCCAACAAAATGACTCCGACAATCAGCCCCCACAAGTGGTATCCGAATAACCAAAATATAAGAAAGGCTGATGTTGTAATTGCGATCGCAATACCGACCACTCGTCGGGGACTTTTTCGGTCGGCTAGCCGTCCAATCAGGGGTGCTGCCGTTGCTCCAACAGCCCCGACTAAACCAAACAAACCAGCTACTTGACTGCCATAGTGATAGGGCGGATTTTCCAGCAAGAAGACGAGCGTACTCCAAAAGACACTAAATGCGCCAAACTCCATCGCTTGGATTAATGCAGCTTCGCGCAGTACGGGTTGCTCTCGGATTAGCACCAGCAATGAATGCATCAAGTTGCGGTAAGACATCGCAACCGATGGTTGGCTTTTTGGCAGTAACCTGGCAAGCGCCACGGCAAAGACAATCATTAACCCGCTAGCCAGCCAATACATCACTCGCCAGTTAAAAATAGACCCAACAAAACCGCTGACAGTCCGGGCGAGAAGTATCCCCAACAGCAGTCCGCTGACCACAGTTCCCACGGCTTTTCCCCGTTCTTTAGGTTCTGCCAGTTGAGCGACAAAGGGGATAATCAGCTGAGGCACAATAGTTGTGATGCCAATCGCTAGACTTGCGATCGCCAACCAGAGAACATTGGGCGATACTGCGGCTACCACCAACGCGCCAGCCACGATAGCAAACAGAATGACCAGCAACCGGCGACGCTCGATCGCGTCTCCCAGTGGGACAATCAGGATTAAGCCCACGGCATAGCCGATTTGCGTGAGCGTTGGGATATAACCGACCTGTTGAGCAGAAACATTTAAGCTGCGTGCGATTTCTGCCAGGAGCGGTTGGTTGTAGTACAAATTCGCAACGGCGACCCCACTGGCGACCGTCAGAAGCCAAACTGTGGCACGCTTCATCTTGGTTCCTCGTTAACGGAGTTGTTAACTTTTCACTCTTAATTCAAAACTCAAAACTCAACGTTTATCACTCCGCGTAGCGGCGAATAGCTATCGCTCTTGCTCCGTGGGTCTGATTAAAATTTCGTTGACATTGACATGCGGTGGCTGAGTCACAGCATAAGCGATCGCGGCGGCAATATCTTCGCTGTTGAGAGGGGTAATTGATTGGTAGAGGGCTTGGACTTGTTCTTTACCTCTAGGGTCTGTGATATGTTGGGGCAATTCTGTGGCCACCACTCCCGGCTCAATAATGGTCACGCGGATTTTGTCTTTGGAAACTTCCTGGCGTAACGCTTCTGAGAAAGCACCGACAGCCCACTTACTAGCATTGTAAACACCAGTGCCAGCCCTGGCGATGCGACCCGCTACGGAGGAAATATTGACAATATGACCTTCGCCTTGTGCCTTCATCACAGGCAGTACAGCGTGTGTGGCGTACATCAGCCCCAAGACGTTGATATTCATCATCCGCCGCCAGTCTTCAGTGTTTGCACCGTCGATGAGTCCGAGTAACATCACGCCTGCATTGTTGACGAGGATATCGATACGACCCCATTTCGTGTTAGTTTTGGATACCATATCCCGGATTTGCGCTTCGTCAGCCACATCGGTCACAATGGGGAATGCTTGTCCGCCGCTGTTGGCAATGCGTTGGGTTAGCGCTTCCAAGCGATCGCCACGCCTTGCAGCTAGAGCCACACGCGCCCCTTGGGCAGCTAGTGCCAGTGCTGTTGCCTCGCCGATGCCCGATGAAGCCCCGGTTACGATCGCAACTTTCCCCTCCAATTTTCCTGCCATTAGTTCGCTCCCGATCTATTCTTTAAAGACTTAGTCAGTTTTCGTCTCGTCCTTCCTCTTCCTACAGACATACTGAGCATATTCGGGTGCTAGATAATCCGCTCGTTCAATCTCAAACCCAGCACGGGTAAGCATCCCTTCGATAATCCATGCGAAGGTGGTGTATTCTTCGCGAACGTGGGTTTCAAAAATTAATTTCTCAGGCGTTAACTGTACGCATCATCGATTCGGGATAGCGTAAACCTGCTGCAACTCCTTGAGGGGCGACCTCATTAAGGCGCTTCAAGTCATCTTCGCTCAGTACTAGGTTCACAGCAGCAATGTTTTCCTCTAGATAGCTCTGTCGCTTAGTACCAGGAATAGGAATAATATCGTTGCCTTGTGCCAGCACCCAAGATAGGGCAAGCTGCGCTGGTTTGCAACCCTTTTCAGCAGCAATTGCTTCAATACGCTGCACCAGTTCGAGGTTGCGTTGGAAGTTATCGCCTTGAAAGCGTGGCAATTTGTGCCTGAGGTCGTCTTCGGTCAAATTTTGAGTACTCTTAATCTGACCCGTGAGAAAGCCTCGACCGAGTGGGCTAAACGGGACAAATCCAATTCCCAGTTCGCGGCAGGTGGGGAGAATTTCGTCTTCCACGTCCCGCGTCCAGAGCGAATACTCGCTTTGCAGTGCTGTAATTGGGTGAACCCTATGAGCGCGTCGCAGCGTCGCAGCAGATACTTCAGAAAGACCGAGAAATCGAACCTTACCCTGTTGAACCAGTTGAGCGATTGCTCCTACCGTTTCTTCAATCGGAGTATTCGGATCGACGCGGTGTAAATAATACAAATCGATCGCGTCTACACCGAGACGACGCAAGCTGGCTTCACAAGCCTCGCGCACGTATTCAGGTTTGCCATTAATTTCCTGTGGCAGCTTGTCT
>DATNPC010000869.1:0-3388 GCA_036703375.1 Allocoleopsis sp. | reverse complement strand
ATCAGCACAATGCTAAATACAGCACAACTCATTCAGCGTAACGTTGTTACAAATGGGGGAACGTGGAAAACTGATTCTTATCAAGCAATCGAAGATGGTGCAGAAATCACTTTGGATTTTGAGCCTAATGAAAATGTTGATGCTAAGAAAATAGCCTTGATCCAAAGAGTGTTGAAGGTAGAGAGAGGAACAAACTATGACAAAACAACACAAGATAAAATTGACAATAATGAATTTACAACTTCTCAGGAAAGACGCAAGGCACAAAGGTCTGACGGAGAAAGCCATATTGACCGTGACATTCGCCGTAACAATCCAATTTATGGGGCTCCAGATTTAGAAGATGGACAAGAGTTGTCTGTTACCCCTAAAGGACAGCTAGATATGAGTCAGGCAGCTCAGGATGCAGGAACTGCCCAAAATTATCAGCTTGGCTGGCGACATAGAAGTGGTAAAAATTTTTATAAAGAAAAAAAACGCAGCGCTAAGCTATACGACCGACCTAGGATGCCTGGGGCAACGAATGCAGTTCAACAAGATGCCAACAAGAAATCACACATGATTTTTGAAACTACAGCCGTTTGTATTAAGGGAAAACAAGAAAGAATGTATTACGGATCTGTAGAATGGGGCTTTAGAATTAATGATGGATCGGGATCAACCCTAATGCCATTAAGGAAATTAACTGATGGCGTGCCCACGGCTAAGATGATTCTCGTTATGAGAAACTGGAATAGAGGAGAATTTAAAGACAACCAACCGAACCCAATAATACCCATACCATAGAACGTTTGACATCAATCTAACGAAAGAGCTGTGGCTCAGAGGAATGACGAAAGGCAAGGATTATTGGCTCTTCCGGACTTAGTATACCAAACTGTTAGTTTAAACGGCTTTAAAGGCAACAATACGTGGATTTTATGCCTCAGCCGCCTAAACTAACTTAAAATACGGCGATTGCTTGTCTTTTGAGTAAGCCTTTCTGTAAAAATCGATAAAGACCTTTTATCACTCACCGAAAAACTAGCCACTCAAATTAAATGCGATCGCTCATTTGTGACTAAGTTTGAGGTTCGTAACTCACCAATTTATAACAACCCAAGTTTCTTATCGAATTGAGGAATCCGACGATGAATCATCAGAGAATTGCACAATTTAATAAGCTGCGCCAACGAGAGAAACCCCAAGCAAGTAGCATTTTAAAGCATTCCGCCCTCCGTTCTGTTTCACAAGCATCTGTGCAACGAAAAGAGGACACAGAATCACTGGCATTCAGCAATTCACCCTTGCACCAAGACTTTAGCCAAGTGCCTATCAGCACAACTAAACCACAGCAGATTATGGCGAAGCTAATGATTGGGCCAGTGGGAGATAAATACGAACAGGAAGCGGATCGGGTAGCGGCGCAGGTGGTGCAGCGATCGCCTCGACTACCGCAGAAGTTACCGCAACCCCTAGTCACCACAACCCCATCTGCATCGACGAGCGATCGCGCGATCCAAGAGAAAGGCGACATAACAGGGAATGACCAAGGAGCATTCGAGGAGCCGAGAGGCAACACAACCTACCAGTCATGTACGATCTCCAACAACATAGAGACGAAAAAAGCGTCGATTCCGACTCCGAAGGAGCATGTTCTTCAGGCGAAGTTCGTTGAGAACAATAAAATTCTGACACAGAACGAGGTGGAAACTTGGTATTCAAAGATTTCCGATGGATCGATTATCCCAAGGGAGAGGCAAGAGATCCTGGCTATACTCGTGGCAGCGGAAAATGAATTGATCGAGATAAATGAATTTAACTCAGCCAAGAAATTTAGCGACTATTTAAAAAAAAGAGAGAGTGACTACAGACAAAGAATGATAGTCAATGGAAAGGAAATAGTTATACCAGGAACGCTAAGTGTTGAGAGACCGGGAAGTTATGAGAATTGGGGACTGGGACAACACCAACCTCATGCGGTTCCCTCTGATTTGAATGCAGAAGCGGCGACAGAGTTGGCTCATGTGACCTACGATGCAAAAAAGTTAGACCATAAAATGATCTCGACGACATATGGTAGTAATCCAGGAGAATTTGGACATGGTTTTTATCTAACGACAGGTCATGAAATGATGCCGCAGGAGGCGGTTAGTATGCAATGGGGAAACCCGACAATTGGAGATTTCCCCAGAGATATTGTCCGATTCCGAATTGCGAATACTACACTAGGACAAATAGTTAATAATAACCCTCAACACTTGGCTTTCTTAATTTACATGTTGCAGTTCAGTTCTGGATATCCGGCGCATATGTCTGAAGCGGACGCTATAACGCTCATGAATCAGATCAATACCAAACAGAAAGTTTTAATATTTCCGGACAACAAGGACCAGCCAATTCTTATCGCCGAAAACCAGTTTATGACATGGACCCAATATACCCAACATAACACAGGTAACAGTGACCACTATTTAGTTATAGGTCCTCAACGCCCACTCACTTTGGCTGGCATTCGTCAGATCGCAGTCCGAGGAGAACTTGGCAATTACTTTATAAATATTGCAAAGCGCTCCTATCAGAAATTAGCAGCATCGTGATGCAGGATTAAATCGCAGACCAAAGCATAAAAGGTATTAGTGCGATCGCTAATCTTGTAACGACAGTTTTAAAAGTAAAGTGATCGCCTATTTATGAAGGTTGATGAGCGTGTGATCGCTATTGTAAGGAACGCAAGTGATAGCTTAACACACCGCCACTCTCACAATTGAAAGTTACGACAATTGAAGAGTGAGATCGCCTTCAGCACCAGCGCATCCAGCGCATCCAGCGCCGCCCACATTTCCCTTACCCCGTCCTTCCCCCGTATCCGGCGCAACCCCCAAAATCGATAAGTTCCCGCCCGCAACTGTGCCTGCACCACCGCCTTTTTTTCCTGCCACCAGCGCCGCACCTGCCACACATCTGCATTGTAGTGATAGTCTTGCCGCTTAGAGGCTGTCCGAGAAGTGTCAAAGGTTGGTTCGATCCCCCCCAGCCAGGGTTAAAAAGGGGGGAGAATTCAATCAAAGTTCCCGCAATTTATCGGGGGATTTAGGGGAATCTCACCGACATCAACGAAGCCAATAAAGTTTGAAAACACGCCCAGATGCGATCGCGCAAAGCGCAGCACCCCAAAAAGCGATCGCCTGTCTACTCCAAATGCGATCGTTCACCAGAAGAGTCGCTTGAAACCCCAAAAACAACCCTTTCCCTATTAGAAACCCAAGCATCTAACTAAATTATTCAGGAACAAAAACCATGTCTACCTTTCCTGGTTCCCCCAAGCTATTCAAAGGTGCAATTGTTGGAATCAATCCAAAAAATCTCCTCACTATCGCAAAAAGCGCCAACGTCATCCTCTTCCAAT
>DATNPC010000868.1:0-2269 GCA_036703375.1 Allocoleopsis sp. | reverse complement strand
CCAAGGCAAGGTATTGGGATCATCTTTCCAAGTTGTTGCAACTGCTAAAACTACAGAGGCGCGAATTCGACCAACAAGTCTTGCCTCATCTTCATAAACCTCATCTCCATAGAGTGCGTAATAGTAATGCAGATCATATTTATTTAAGTCTTTTATTCGGTTGAGTAATTTGGTAGCTGTTATTGTTATACCTGTTCTATTCCTAACCTCTGACAGGCAACCAGCAGCTAGAAACAGGTTCCTGAATTTTTTCTGTTCGCCGTTTAGCTCGATCAGATAATCAATAACCTCCCCTGTGAACTTTGGTTCAATCATCCCCGCAATCAACTGTAGTACTTCATACCAAGACTCATCCTGCCAGTGCTTACCAAATACCTCCGTCTTGAGTTCTTCAAGCGTCAAACCCCCTTCAAGTCCCCGTTTCCCAAACCGCTCAACAAACTCCGAGGCACAGAAGTATTCTAAAAATGTCCGATGCACAAACCCATAGGAATCGGCACCCAGGTAACACAAAATAAAATTGCGACTCCGCAGTTGTTCAATCAGCAACCGGGCAATTGTTCTTGCCTGACTGACTTCTATGCTTTTCAAATAGCCAGTCAGAATCTTTTCTAAATCCTCTCCCCGAATCAGATTGCCAGCCAACCCCTTATCGGCTGCTTGCATGTGGTAGGCAACCTGACGCAATATTGCCTGCTTATCCTTATAGTCGATCGCAACCGAATCGATTCTCGGATTTTCTAGCAATTTCTGCTCCACATCCCACTGATGTAACAGTACTCGCGAGGCTTGGTTGTAGAGTTCGGGTCGATCTCTGGGTAATTCTTGATTGCGGTTCAAAATCGCCATCATCGTCAGCAGCAGGGGATTTCCCGCTAATTCCCCAATGGCTGAAGATGTTTTAATTGCCTGTTGCAGTCGTTCCCGCTTTCTAACTTTATCTGCTTCATCCGTGAACGTTAGCTCATGCCAGCGATAAATAAAATCCTGAATTTGCTCTGGCTCTAAATCTTGTAGCATGAAGTGACGAAACTCAGCATCTCGCAACCGTTGCGGTTTGTAGCCAATAATGCGAGATGTCACGATTACCCGCACATTGGGATAATCATTCGTGAAGCGATGGATATCAGTAATTACCTCCTCCCGTTGCGCCGGATCGAATACCTCATCTAACCCATCAAACATCACCAAAACTTTGCCAGCTTTCAGCCGTTCGTGAAGTTCGTGCTGATTGAGGCGACAGATAACGCTGCCTTTGTGGAAGAATTCGAGAAAATCCTTGCAGTGTCCAGAAATGCGATCGCGAATGTAACTCCGCAATTCAATCAGCAACGGAATCGGCAGTTCAATAACATTATTGAGAGGTGTCCTTGCCCAATTCAAGGCGATGTATTGCAACAAGGTAGACTTTCCCGAACCGGGATCGCCCAAAATTACAACGTAGTTGCCCCCTGCATTTACCCCCCCTAGCCCCCCCTTATTAAGGGGGGGAACCGGAACAAAACCTCGCTCCTGTCCCTGACTAAGAGAGAGCGAATCTTGCTCCCCCCTTAGTAAGAGGGGCTGGGGAGGTAATCGATCGCTTTGCATCTCATTCACAACATCCAAAACCGATCGCACTGGCTGTTGATAATAAACTTGTTTGTATCGCTCCCACTCTTCAGGGTCAACTTCGGCTTCGAGTTCGTTACTTTCCCTCAGTCGTTTTTGATGCTCTTTCGGAATTTCGTAAACTTGGGGTAAATATTCCTGACATTCGCGCACATTCTGCGCTATAAAAACTTGCCATACCTTAAGTTTTTCTCGATAGTCGTAAACGCTCGTATCTAAACTATCTAAATTGAGATTGCCGTATCGCTCTCGCAGCCCTTCCTGATATCGCCTCAAGTCAAATTCAGGAATAATGCCAGCTAGTTCTTCTGTATTTTTTTGAACCGCTTCTAGATTTTGTGAGTCAAGGATAGTACGTAAATCATCTGACTCTCGAACGATCGCTTTAACTTTTTTGACATACCGCTTGCCAACCTGCTCCCAATCAAAGCTCTCTGGCAGAGCTAATAAATTAAGCTGATACCAGATTTTGCCTAATCTCTTAGTATCTATAGCTTTGCACTCATGTTGAAACGCACTTCCTAGTATCTCTTTAACCGATTTATCGTTAATAAATTGCTTTAATGGCTTGGTGTAAGCGTTGAGTTGTTCTTCAGAAAGGTCAGCATCTTCTAGTTCCTGCTGCACCAGTTGCAAAAATTCCTTCAAGGCTTTGCCG
>DATNPC010000867.1:0-6254 GCA_036703375.1 Allocoleopsis sp. | reverse complement strand
ATAGCAGGAGTAAGGGCAACAGCCAGTTGAGCAGTCTGAACGTCGTTTGCCACGGCATATCCCCCGCTAGCTGCTCGAACATGAAGAGGATGAAGACTTGAGGCAGTAAGGAGCTAGCAGCAACGAGATAGACGTTGCGGGGTTTGAGTTGACCTTTGAGTTCGCGAAATAGCTGTGGATTCCACTCGCCCAGTCGGTCTAGCCGTGTCAGTGCCATGGGTAATTGTTCTCGTGTGAAGGAGTGTTGAACTCTTAAACTCGGTCGTGTTACGACGCTTGCTGGTGTCCCAGCTTGAGAAAGATAGTTTCTAGGTCTTCTTGGGTACAATGGAACTCGGTAAGAGGAATACCGGCAGCAATTAGCGATCGCAACAACTCCGCGCAATCCTCTGATTTCCCGGAAAAGTGAACTTTCACGCTCCTTTTCTGCGGTAAGATTTCACAATCTTCAACCAACGGATGGTTTCTCAGTTCCGACTCTAAGGCCTCTAGACTACCTAATGTAGCTAGAAAAATTTCCTGACGGCTGAGGCGTTGGTAAAGTTCGGGCAAGGATGCACTTTCTACCAAATAGCCCAATTCCATAATCCCAACAGACGTACATAACTCGGCTAAGTCGCTGAGGACGTGGGACGAAATGAGAATCGTCATCCCCGCTTCCTGCAAAATTTTGATAATTTCGCGAAACTGCATCCTAGCGATCGGGTCGAGTCCGGAAACGGGTTCATCCAACAGGAGCAGAATCGGCTCATGAATAATGGTACGGGCAAGGCTGAGGCGCTGTTTCATCCCACGCGAGAGCGTGGAGATCGAACTATTGCGCTTATGGGTCAATTGTACGAGTTCTAAGACTTCTCGCAAACGTTGAGTGCGTCGCGGCTCTCGCAAGCGATACAACCGGGCAAAATAGTCCAGGTAGTCCCAAACCGTTAAGTCATCATACAGGGGAAAATCATCGGGCAGGTAGCCCAAGCGCCGCTTTAGGGTAGGATTGCTCTCATCACGCAATAAGCGATCGCCATTAATATAAATTTCCCCAGTAGTCGGTTCTTCTGCGGCTGCCAACATCCGAATCAGTGTCGTTTTACCAGCACCATTAGGTCCGATTAATCCGTAGACTTCACCAGCTGCTACTTGTAGCTCAACATCGTGAACAGCGATGTGTCGATCGAATTGCTTCGTAAGTCCAACAGTGGAAATTGCCAATTCTTTTGCCATAAGTACTCATAGGTGACAAGGGGTGAGCCAGCTTGATGGTGGATGAGTTCTATCTATAGATAAGTCTGACGATTCGTGACTTATGCACGGTTTTTCACTGCTCACTGTTCACTGGCCACTGTTCACTGCTCACTGCTCACTGCTCACTGCTCACTGACCACTGCTCACTGGCCACTGCTCACTGTGAATGCTCTTGATTGAATCAACTCGAATGCAGTAACCATGCGTAATTAACGCCAATACTAGCCAATCCTTGCTTTGTCTGGCAAAGAATAAACTTCCCACAGATTCAAGAATCTGATGCTAGTTTGGGTACCTTTACTCGATATGATAGTTACCCGGTCAGGGTTACTGGCGTTTAACCTATTCCACTTTTCGCACCGTCTACAGAACAAAAATATAACTATGGCGCAACATTACCGTATTACTCTTTTGCCTGGTGACGGCATTGGTCCCGAAATTATGGCAGTAACGGTAGATGTCTTGAATGTTATCGGGGAGCAGCTAGATATCGCTTTTGAATTCACCGAAGCCCCTATTGGCGGTGCGGCGATTGATGCGACTGGCGAACCCCTACCTGCTGATACTTTAGACAAGTGCCGCAACAGCGATGCAGTCTTGCTGGCGGCGATTGGAGGTTACAAATGGGATACCCTCCCCCGCCATTTACGTCCAGAAACGGGTTTGCTTGGATTAAGGGCTGGTTTGGGTTTATTTGCCAATCTGCGACCGGCGATTATCTTACCTCAGCTGATTGATGCCTCGCCTTTGAAACGGGATGTTGTGGAAGGGGTGGATATTATGGTGGTGCGCGAACTCACTGGTGGCATTTATTTCGGTCAACCCAGGGGTGTCTTTACCACGGAAACGGGTGAGCAACGAGGTGTCAATACGATGGCTTACACGGCATCCGAGATCGATCGCATTGGGCGAGTGGCGTTTGAAACGGCTCGCAAACGTCAGGGCAAGCTTTGCTCGGTGGATAAGGCTAATGTACTAGAAGTGTCGCAGTTCTGGCGCGATCGCATGACTCAGTTAGCCTCGGAGTATCCGGATGTTGAGCTATCTCACCTGTATGTTGATAATGCTGCCATGCAGCTTGTGAGAGCCCCCAAGCAGTTTGACACAATCGTGACTAGTAATCTCTTTGGAGACATTCTTTCTGATGCTGCCGCTATGCTCACTGGCAGCATTGGCATGTTGCCTTCTGCCAGTTTGGGGGAAACCGGTCCCGGTGTCTTTGAACCCGTCCACGGTTCAGCCCCTGATATTGCTGGTCAAGATAAAGCTAATCCTTTGGCTGAGGTATTGAGTGCCGCGATGATGCTACGCTATGGCTTAAACCAACCTAAAGCAGCTGACCGAATTGAGCAGGCAGTGCAACGGGTGTTGGACAACGGCGATCGCACGGGAGATATTATGTCGCTAGGGATGAACCTACTAGGCTGCCGTGCCATGGGAGAAGCCCTGATTCAGGCTCTCCAGCAGCTTAAATCCGAGTAAGGTAATGTTTTACACCCCATCGCCTCTTGCTGTAATGGCGCTGGTGGATTAAAGTCGAGCTTAAACAATAGGGGTAGGCGGGTGGTTTATACATCACAGCAATGGCAAGAGCAAGGAAACTACGTCGATCGGAGCTACGAGGATCGCAACTACACCGATTCAAAGTATGCTGAGCGGGGCTACGCCCAGCGCAGCTATACCGAGCCCAACTATGCTGAGCGGGGCTACGCCGAGCGCAGCTACACCGAGCCCAACTATGCAGATTATGCAGAGCAGCCGATGGGTCTGCCGGTGTTGTTAGACCCTGCTTTACTGAGGGCAGCTCGGCAGATCTATCGGACGTATTATGAGGTTCATCCAGACCAACAACAGCGTCCTTATGGCGTAGCGATCGATCGCTATACTTATCGCGGAAAGCTCATTTTTAGGAGCAAGGTTATTCTTTTGCCACAAGAATACTTTGTCCCGTTTAGTCAACTGGAGGCAGAGATTTATTAAGCTTTTAGTTATTAGTTATTGAGTTATGAGTTATTAGAGTTATTAGTTGTTGGCGATCGTCAAACAACAAACAACAAACTGCTATGGAAGCTCTGCTAACCGGGGTGACTTCTTTCATTGTCTTGGCTGTGGGGGCGTCATTTGGTAGCTTCCTGAATGTCGTCGTTTATCGCGTGCCAGCGAATTTATCAATTCTGTGGCCCCCTTCTCGCTGTCCTCATTGCTTGCATCAGCTAGGAAAGCGGGAAAATGTTCCTGTATTAGGGTGGTTGTGGCTCAAGGGGCGCTGTCGTCATTGCAAAAGCCGGATTTCTGTACGTTATCCCTTAATTGAGGGGTTAACAGGAGTACTGTTTTTGCTGGTTTTCTGGAACTATGGATTGAGTATACAAACGCTAGGTTATTGGGCTTTTTTGAGCTGGTTATTGGTTCTCTCGCTCATCGACCTAGATACAATGACCTTACCGAACCCGCTCACTCAGTCAGGATTGATTGCGGGTTTAGTGTTTCAAGGAACAGTCGGTTTTTTACAGGCGTCTCAAGTGGCAGACCTATCTGTTGGGCTGAAGACTGGGATTGTTGGTGCAGTTGTAGGCCTTTGGTTATTTGACCTGATCGGTCATGCAGGCTCAATGCTTTTGGGACAAGTGGCGATGGGGGGAGGGGATGCCAAACTAGCCGCCATGATGGGAGCTTGGTTGGGATGGAAGTATCTGCTATTGAGTGGTTTTATGGCTTGTGTGGTAGGAGCGTTTGCTGGTGGGGGCGCGATCGCATTGGGTTGGTTAGATCGACGACAGCCGATGCCCTTTGGTCCCTTTCTCGCTTTAGGGGCAGGATTGACTGTTTTTTTGGGTGAGGCTATTCTATCAACCTACCTGCGATTATTTTTCCCCTTGAGTTAAAAGGGTTGGTCAGTTCGCCGTTCTAACGTTAAACCTGCTATCTTCCGACCTTCAACCTCAATCTCCAATCCCCTGTATGATTTACCCAAAAACTACGTCTTGATAAGATTAACCTGTGTCTTGGATCACCCTAAGAACGACAAATGCTCGCTGGGAGGCCGAGCTGATGCAGCAGGTACTAGCAGCTCATGATATCCCCAGTCGAATTCTGGACACGGGGATAACTTCTTATTTTGGTGCGGGTAGTCCCGCAGCTTTGCAAGTTCGCTCTCAAGACCAATGGACAGCATTACTCCTGTTAAGTTCTCCTGAAGAAGAGCAGGCAGGGGCATCAGATAACAAGTAAGGAATAAAAAATTTTCATGTCTCTATTTGATTGGTTTGCAAATCGGCGAAAATCAGAACCAGCTAACGAACAACGGCAGGAGCGGGAGATTGCGGATGGATTGTGGACGAAGTGTGAAGCGTGCGGGGTTCTAGCGTACACCAAAGATCTGCGCGCTAATCAAATGGTCTGCATGGAGTGCCATCATCACCGGCGAGTATTCAGTGACGAACGGATTCGGCAGCTGATTGATGCCAACACTTGGGTGTCCCTGGACGATCATTTGCGTCCCACCGATCCCCTCAAATTTCGCGATCGCAAACAGTATAGCGATCGCTTGCGCGAAACCCAAGAAAAAACTCGCTTGACTGACGCAGTACAAACGGGTTCGGGCCAGTTGGAGGGCTTGCCTGTTGCCTTGGGTGTGATGGACTTCCGCTTTATGGGTGGCAGTATGGGTTCTGTGGTGGGTGAAAAACTGACCCGCCTCATCGAGCATGCGACAGTACGACGCCTCCCCCTGTTTATCGTCTGTGCCTCAGGTGGCGCGAGAATGCAAGAAGGTATGCTCAGTCTCATGCAGATGGCAAAAATCTCAGGCGCACTAGAACGCCATCGTGAGGCGAGACTGCTGTACATTCCAGTGTTGACTCATCCCACCACAGGGGGTGTCACGGCGAGCTTTGCCATGTTAGGAGACATTATTTTGGCAGAACCGAAGGCAACCATTGGCTTTGCCGGACGCCGGGTGATCGAGCAAACCCTCAGAGAAAAGCTTCCAGACGATTTTCAAACCTCAGAGTATCTCCTACAGCACGGTTTCGTCGATGCGATCGTACCTCGCACCCAATTGAAGAAAACTCTCGCGCAGCTCATTCGACTGCATCAACCGCTCCCTGTCGTACCGCCGGTGGTTTCTCGTCACGAAGAAGCCTTGAATGAATTGCTGAGAGTGGAAAGCAAAACCTAGAAAAGAATTATTCTTGAACGAGGCCAGAGGCGATCGCATCTAAAGCTTTCGGGTCAAGTAGCGTAATCTTGCCACCGCGACTGTAGGACACCACGGACTGGATACTCCTGAACAGCCGCACGCACTCTTCGTAGGTAATCCCAATACTGCGAGCGATTTGATAGTAAGACAGCTTAACGTTTAAACGTTGACCGTTGGGACTCGGCTCTGTACCGTATTGAGCCGCAAAATACCGAATGAACTGAGCCAAACGCACGATCGCTCGCTCCGAGACTAAGCCATGTACCGTGTCATGCAGTTGTTGGAGCCGTTGATTAAAAACGCTGAGGATGCGTAAGGCAATCTCTGGAGTTTGACGAATTGCCTCAATTAGAGCATCTCGTTCGATGGTCAGTATTTGAGAATAGATCTCGGCAGTCACCGTAGCTGGAGCGATCCCATCGCCAAACAGTGCCGGTGCGGCAAAGATTTCCCCCGATAGTAAGGTGCGTAGAATCGTTTCCTTACCCGTTGCCGCTGTCTTGGTGACTCGTAAAGCCCCCTTGAGTAGGACATATAGCTTGGCAGGAAGGCAATCTCCCTCCTGCATGACCATTTCCCCTGGCTGGTAGTCTTGCACGCGAGTTGCTGGTTGTAACTGTTCCAGCTCAGATGGCTTGAGAGCCGCAAAAACCAGAATGCTACCGAGTTCCTCTACAGTTGTCTGCATCATCATTTAGGTACTCAATCTTAGATCCCTCTTAGTCAACAGTGACCAACCGATCGCTGGTCACTGGTCACTGGTCACTGGTCACTGGTCACTGGTCACTGGTCACTGGTCACTGGTCACTGGTCA
>DATNPC010000866.1:0-2533 GCA_036703375.1 Allocoleopsis sp. | reverse complement strand
CGCGGCGCTGCTGGATAAAACTGAACCAGAGGCGATGCCTTCGGCGGTTCGCGAAGCGACCATCGCCCTTCTCAAATCCGTTGAGACACCGACGGGCAGACAATCCCTCATCTTCTATGACATGGCATTGCAACGTTGGGTGATGCGAGATGAGTATCTATCAGGAGACACGCGCACCAAGCTATCTCTATTGCGTACCCTTAAAGAACTCGACCCGGAAGGATACAGTGAGTTCTGGCTTCACGACAATGCAACTGAGCTGACTCTGAAAGACGACTCCGGACGATATATTCACCTCTCCCCATACCTTTTGCCACCCGCTACTGAATCAATCCGGGCAGAAATTGCCCACCGATTGAAACAGAACTTGGATCTCGACAGTGAGCTAGACAGCAACGTTTTCATTGATGGTGGACTGGCTTCCCCTTGGGTAGAGGCAAACCACGTCCTTACGTTTACGGCGTCGATTTTAGGGTGTGTTGAGAGTGACCTGCGTTGTCAGCACGTTCCAGAGCTGGGACTATGGGCGCTTGGTGGGAATACCCGTGCCATGCAAGCGGCATATAAATCTGAATATGCCGCCTCTGGCAGTGAGGGTAAGGGGCAGCGAGATGTCCTGTGGTTGATTCAACAGGCTCTCAATCAAACGCCCATTAAAATTCAGGTTTATGATGGGGACGAAATTGATCGCAAGGCATCGACTGAAGCGACAGATAGTGCGATCGCCCAAACCCAACGGCTCAAGCATGAGTTTAAGACTTGGCTCTGGTCCGATCTAGAGCGAGCTTACAACCTTACACTCAAATACAACACCCTCTACCCGCTTCCCAAAAAGCGGGTTTTTGATGGCTCATATCTAACGCTCCCTGACTCCAATACCAGAATTAAGCTCAGACCTCACCAGATCAATGCCGTCGCTCGCGCTATTGCCTCAAAACGATTGTTTCTCCTGCATGAAGTGGGTTGCGGGAAGACGTACCCGATGATTGCTGCCGCTTACGAGGCGAAACGCTTGGGAATTGCCAACAAGCCAATACTTGTCGTTCTCAACAGCACCTTATCGCAAATTGTTAGCAGTTTCAAAGCACTTTACCCAACTGCTAAGCTGCTGATAGCAGACGATAGCGCAGCGGGGCGTAGCACGGGCAGCTTCAAAGAGCGCAATAAGCTGGTGGCGAAGATTCAAACTGGCTCATACGACGCGATTATCCTGACCCATACGCAATTTTTCGCGATTCCCATCTCCACTCAGACGAAAATCAAGTACATCCAAGAGCAGCTTGATATCGTTGAGCGCTACTTGGACGAAGCCAAAGACGCTTCGGACCGACTCATGAGCAAGGAACTGCGGCTCATGAGCGACTCACTTTCTGAACAGATTGAAGAACTCTCTACTCTTGAAGCCATCCGTACCACTCCGGCAGGCTCAAAAGAATTCGAGGAGTTACTCAGTGAGCTGTTGGCTCATGGAGCACTGAAAGTTAACGACAAGGGCGGTATTGAGTACATCAAACCCAGTAAACGAATAGCTAATTCTGGACAAGAACTGAGCCAGAAAGAGTTGGATAAGAAACGTGCTCGCTTGAATAACTCCGTCGAGCGGGCAACCAGCTACTACTCGCGAAATTCGGTTGCGATTGATTGGGAAAGTTTGGGGTGTGATTGGTTGATGCTGGACGAGGCTCACTGCTCGAAAAATATTTGGTTCCCCACAAAAATTACTGGCACAGCCGGAATAACCAACGTGGATACCCAGCGGAGCTTAAATACTCTGATGAAGTTTCGCTACCTGTGGGAGAGTGGAGGCTTTATCGGTGGTGGCACTGGCACCTGGCCGTCCAACAGTATCAGCGAGATGTTCAATCTGATGCGGCTATTTGCCCCGGATGAACTGCAAAGAACTCAGACCGAGCATTTTGATAGCTGGCTGGGGCAATTCGGTGAAACTTCAACCAACCTGGAGTTTACTAGCACTGGCGGCATCAAATCGAAAACCAGGGTTTCCAGCTACAAGAACTTGTGGGAACTTATGTCGAGTCTTGCAATCTTTACAGACTTTGCCACCGCTGATGGAGTCGGAATTTCTCGACCTATCCTGCATCGACACACTCTTACTGCACCGCCTAACCCGACTCAACTGGCGATCAACCAAAATATCAAAATCTGGATGGAGGGCTGGCAGCACAAGCATGGGTACAGCTACGTAAAAGCTGATGGCAAGCTTGTCGAACATAACCCCCTAACCCTGACCAACTTGGGAAGCAAGAGTTCGGTTGACCCTCGTCTCGTAGACCCGGATGCCGAAAATTACTCGGAAACCAAGCTGCACAAGCTCATCCATAACTGCTGGTGGATCTGGCGGACAACAACTTCTCAACAAGGTACCCAGCTGATTTTCAGTGACTCTGGGACACCGAAGCATCAGGAACGATTTGACGTATATAACTACATCAAAGATACACTGGTTGCTCTGGGTGTACCTGCTTTAGAAATCTGCTTCATCCACGATTTTGATACAGAGAAGAAGCGCTTC